>NZ_JPES01000102.1:0-20595 GCF_000730175.1 Haloferax sp. ATB1
ACGACGAGTCTCTCGACGTCGTTCATCAATGAGGTGTACGACGCGGACGAAGTACCATCACGACGGTAACCACATCAACGATGAAAGAACTAACCACAGCGGACGCACCGGACAGCATCGGACCGTACTCGCAGGGCATCATCTCGGGCGACAAACTCTACGTCTCTGGACAGGGCCCCGTTGACCCCGAAACGGGCAAGGTCATCGACGGGACGCCGGCGGAACAGACGAAGCGAACCCTCGAGAACGTCGAGGCGATTCTGGAGGCCGGCGGGTCGTCGCTTGCGGACGTGGTGAAAGCCACCGTCTTCCTCAAGGACATGCGCTACTACGACGAGGTGAACGAGGTTTACGGCGAGTACATGTCTGCACCGTATCCAGCACGGAGCGCCGTCGAGGTCGTGAAACTCCCCGTCGACATCGACGTGGAAATCGAGGTCGTCGCCGAGCAGTGACGTACCGAGCCAACGACTCCAAGACTCGGTCCACTGTAAGGTGAGAACGGAAGCCAACGGCGCAACACCGCGTCGGGAGTGACGACGCTACCTTCCCCGTGGTCCCGAAGCAGTGTGGACCGTCGGGTTCCGCCTTCGCTTCGTGTAGTTCAGAACGCGCGACACCTCGGTTGTCGCGGCCGTCGGAGCCGAACGAACTCCTACTCCGACCGTGCGGATTCGACAGCCGTTCTGAACGCTCGGGCGTTCGCTTCGATAACGTCGAACTCGCCGCGAGCGATGGCTTCGGTGTCGACGATGGAACTACCGACACCGACGGCCGTCGCGCCCGCATCGAAGAACTCGCCGACGTTGTCCAGTCCGACCCCGCCGGTCGGGACGGTCGGAATGTGGCCGAGCGGGCCGCCGAGCGCCGAGACGAACCCCGGTCCGAGCGTGCCCGCAGGGAATACCTTCACCATGTCAGCACCGGCCTCGAAGGCGTTCACGGCTTCGGTCGGCGTGGCGATACCGACGAGCGAGGGCGCGCCGTAACGGTTCGCGGTTTCGACGACGCCCTCATCGAACGACGGTGTGACGATGAACTCTGCGCCGGCGAGGGTCGTCGCCCGCGCCGTCTCCGCGTCGAGGACGGTCCCCGCGCCGACGGAGACCTCGTCGGCCGCGAACGACTCAGACACGTCTCGAATCATATCGAGGACGCCTTCGGTGTTCGCGGTTATCTCGACCGTCGAAACCCCGCCGCGGCGGAGCGCGTCGACCGTCTCGATCGCCGTCTCGGGGTCGTTCCCGCGGATGATTGCGACGATACCCGACTCTGCGATTCGCTGGGCGGTGGAAGCGATCATATCCGTAGCAGGACGACCCACGGCTTAACCTTCGGGGTCCACGACTGCCGGGTGCAAACTTCGTCCAGAGCGGAGTCCTTATCACGCGACTCCGCGACTTTCGAGTATGCAAAACCCGCCCCGACGGAGTGGATACTGTGACGCCTGAACTGGTGACCTTCGGCGAGACGATGGTTCGCCTATCACCTCCGAGAGGAGGCCGCTTAGAGACGAGTGACACGCTGCGGTTCAGCACCGCCGGGGCGGAGTCGAACGTCGCCATCGCGGCCAGCAGGCTCGGAGCCGACGCCGCGTGGCTGTCGAAACTCCCCGACTCGGCGCTCGGCCACCGGGTCGCGACCGACGTGCGTCGACACGGCGTCGAACCCGCGGTCGCCTGGAGCGACGACCACCGACAAGGAACGTACTACCTCGAACATGGCGGCGAGCCGCGTGGCACGTCGGTCATCTACGACCGGGCGGACGCCGCGGTGACGACTGCGACGCCCGACGAACTCCCGACGCGCCTCCTCGAAGACGCGACCTACTACTACACGAGCGGCATCACGCCCGCACTGTCCGACCAGTTGGAATCGACGACGCGTTCGCTTCTCGACGCCGCGCGGAGCGCGGGGGCGACCACCGCATTCGACCTGAACTATCGGTCGAAGCTGTGGAGTCCTGAAGCGGCACGCGAGACGCTCGAACCGCTCTTCCCGCTCGTCGACGTATTCGTCGTTGCGGCGCGCGACGCCCGAACCGTCCTCGGACGCGACGGCGACGCGGCCGCGATTGCGGCGTCGCTCGAAGCGGAGTTCGGCTTCGAGACAGTGCTCGTCACGCGCGGCGACGAGGGCGCACTCGCCCGCGCCGACGGCGAGACGTACGAGCAAGGTGCGTTCGAAACCGAGACAATCGACCCGATAGGTACGGGCGACGCCTTCGTCGGCGGCTATCTCGCCTCACGGATTCGCGGTGAACCCGTCCCTGACGCACTCGAAACGGGTGCTGCGACGGCGGCCCTCAAGCGAACGCTGGATGGTGACGTAGCCGTCATCACTCCCGCCGAGGTCGAGCGCGTGTGCGAGCAGTCCGGCGGTGGAATCAGCCGGTAACCACGGTTCACCGACTCAGCGGCCGATACGAGAGATACGAGGGTGGCTGTTTCACATGCCCGGTTTGTCGTGGTTGACCGCGATCACGACTCGCCTGAGGCGACGCCGAGGCAGGTCGCACTTGAGGGAGCCACTCCGAAAACTGATGGCAAATAGCTTCGATTTCACATTGTGATGGATGCAAGATAATAATGATTTCTGACATAATTTTATATATTTATTTACAATATCGGACGGCGTTCGTTTGTTGAGTGATTGATGCGGTCGTTGGATGTTCTCGTGTCATGTAGTCTTGCATATTAATTGAGAAAGTACCACGGCTACTCACCCACGAGTTGTGGACGCGGCCGACTCGGGTTTTGCGGATCTGAAACCACGGTTCGGTGAGGTTTCGCTCAACGTAGTCGAGCCGACTGCTCGATTCAAATCTAGAGACTGATGTCTAATAGACGTAGAGATCACCAAGAGTACAGGACCTGAGATGTCGTGATTCTCCGAGCGGCGATGATGAAATACAGCCGTTAGGTCGGCACCATGTCGGCTGAAAAATTCGTCGGCGAGCATCTTATTTCTCATAATGTATTGTAGTATGTATGCAAAACTATCAGCGGTTGATCCCGATATTGGTCTCCTCGACTGCAGCGCAATTCGACGTTTCTCAGGCAAATTCAGACAGTTATCTTATATATCTCTGTTATCGACAGACAACTTAATGAGAGCGTTCAACGCCGTACAATCGAGGGCCCTGAACACAATGTTTATTCAGACGTTACTTGTTGTCAGTCATCATGAAACACACCTCAACAGTCTTGGATCCGAACCTCGACGACGGCCAGTATCGGAACCCAGTCATCTACGCGGACTACTCCGGCCCCGACGTCGTTCGCGTGGGTGATGAGTTAATATGACAGACATTTCATTGACGCTCTTGTGAGGCACTGCATAGTTAGTGACCTCCTCAACTGGTCGTCCATCGAGCGCTTGATTCGGTCGCTAGAAGTTGTAGTATTGTGCGAACTGTATGCGTCTCTCCGTGTGAACGGAAGTCGTGACGGCCGACGGCTGATCTCCGCCGATTTCAGAGCCGAGTACCACTTCATTTATATCTCGTGGAAATCACATATATCCTATATCTACGCTGACGCATAATGTTCTTGACTTCCTCATCTCTCGGCTGGACTCGGCGAATACTGGTCGTACTCGTCGTCGTGTCGCTTTTCGTCCCACTCGCCAGTCCGGCGGCGGCCGCCCAAAGCGAGGCGAACACCACGTTCGTGGAATCGGACATCACTGCGGACACGACGTGGACGCCGGAAGACGGCCCCTACCGAATCATCCAGAGCGTCCACATCGACCCCGGGACGACGTTGACGATACGCCCCGGGACCGACGTTCAACTCGCCGAGGGAATCACGCTCTCCGTGGACGGCTCACTCGTTGTCGACGGCACGGTGGCCCAGCCGGTGACGATTTCCCGGAGTGAGGGGGCCGCCGCCGAACGCCGGTGGGCGAGCATCCGCTACAACGGGACGAGCGACTCTCGGCTCGTCGTGCGCAACACGACCCTACAGGGCGGCACGAGCGGTGTCACCGTGACTCGTGCAGACGGGTCGATTACGATTACCGACTCGGCGTTCCGTGACTTTTCGAACGCCGGGGTGTCGGTCGGCGACACCGCATCGACGCCGCCGATTACCATCGAGCGGTCGGCGTTCCGCCGCATCGACGGGCACGCGATTCGGGCGACGCCCCTGAGGGGCGCGACCGGCGAGACCTCAGTTACGGCGTCGCCCGCGACGCGAGACAACCGGTCGAACCACACGCTGTCGCTCGATGCCGGCGTCGGCGTGACGTTCGACACGATAGAACTCCGGTACGCCGACGCCGGTTCGGTCGACGACGTCGACGCGGAGAGCATCGCCCGCATCGGCCTCGATAGCAACCGAAACGGAACGATAGAGCGGTCGTTCGACTCGCTCGTCACCGATGTCTCGGGGACGGACGGACGCGTGCGCATCTCGCTGTCGAGACCGGTCAGTATCCCGAGTGACGGCCGCCTTCTCGTCGAGTACGGCGATGTCCTCAATCCGGAGACCCGTGGTATCTATCCCGTGGCGGTCGACCTGCGTAAGGCGACGGTCTCACAGCTCTCGGACGGTGTTCGGGGTTCGCTCGTCGTCGGAAACATCACGTCGCCGGTCGAGCGTGCCGACCCGACGACGCGCGTGCGACAGCTCACCGTTCGCGAGTCGACGTTCCGCGATATCAACGGGAGTGGGGTCTTCGCCGCCGCCGACGGCGTCGGCCGGCTCTGGCTGTTGAACAACGAGGTTTCGGCGACCGCGGGCAGCGGAATCGCGGTTCGTGCGGCCCGGAGCGACACGACGCTGCTGCACAACCACATCACCGCCGGTGACGCCGGTATCCAACTCGACGCTCGCGACGAGACGACGGCGACCGTGGCCGGAAACGAGGTTCGCGGCGCTCGGACTGGCATCCGTATCCGCCAGTCAGGGACCCAACTCCCGCAACCCGGCGCGGTTACTATCCGTGACAACACGCTCGCGGACAACGTCGGCCACGGCGTCGACCTCACCGCTCGCAGTCTCGAACTGAATCTGCAACTCACCGACAACGCGATTCGCGGTAACGGCGGGGACGCTGTCCACGTCAACAACTGGCTGACGCGGGGGAGCGACGTTCGTGGGAACCGCTTCGTCGAGAACGGCGGCGACGGTTTCGCCCTCGATGGGACCGTCGTGTCGGGTCTCACACTGGCGGACAACACCGTCCGGGACAACGAAGGGACGGGACTGGAGATCCAGACGGGAGCGGCGGCGCGCGGGGTCGACGTCCTGAATAACACCGTCCACGATAACGAGGGTCACGCCGTTTCGGTCCGCTCGAACCTGATTATTCACCGGACGAACGTCAGCGAGAACCGACTGGCGAACAACGCCGGTGCGGGACTGCTCGTCGCCAGCCCGATAACGCATCGAGGCAAGCTTTCGGTCGCCAACAACACTATCGCCGCCAACTCCTACGGCGTCGTCGTCCGCGGGGTCGTCGAGACCGACGTTCGGGACAACGACATCGTGTTCAACACGAACGCCTTTGCGGACCCGGTTCTCGTTTCGAGGGTGACGCCGGGAACGGGGGTGTACGTCGCGGAGGGTGCGTCCGGTGCGATCATCAACCAGGCCGAGTCGACGGTTCCGCTGGAAGAACTCGTCGCCAATCCCGAGTTGACACAGCGGCTCACGGTCGCTCGGCTCTGGGACGACACGGTCGTCGTCCTACGGACGGACGGCGAAAGCGAGACGCGGAGCGCGGAAGCCAGCGCCCTGACGATTCGTCGCGTGAGCGGCGCGCTCCCGACGGGTATCGGGGTCCAAACGGCCGGCGAGGGAACCAGGACCCACCACGTCGTCAACAACAGTATCTACGGCCAAGAGCGCGGTCTGACGGTCGATATCGAGCCGCTGGTCAGCGCGAACGCGACCGCCCGAATCGTGGTGGACCCGATTCGCACCGTCGACGCCGAGTCCAACTACTGGGGCGCTGCCAGCGGTCCGTATCACTCGTCGATTCTCCCGTCCGGAGAGGGGAACCCCGTCGTCACCGAGCGCGGCTGGGTCGATTTCACGCCGTTCCGAACCGCGGCACCCGGCGGGTTGTATGCCCGTCCGACCGCCCGAATCGACGCCCCGGCGACGGCGAGCGCCGCGAGCCAACTCCGACTCTCCGGGGCCGGCTCGACGGGCGACATCTCGCCAGTCGGTCGCTATCACTTCTTCGTGAACGGGACCGAGCGGGTGCAGTCGACCCCCGAACTCAGCGTCACGATGGGCGAACAGCCCCTCGACGTCGGGTTAGCCGTCGAGAGTCGACTCGGAATCGACAGCGACACTGTCACGACGACGATTGGTGTTGCGCCACCCGAAGCGACTCCTACGATGACGACAGCGGCCTCCCCGAACACGGCGGGGGCGACGACCACGGCTCAGTCGCCGACGAACGATTCGACCGACGGCGGGTTCCTCGGCGGACTGGCCTCGGTGTGGGGCCTTCTCGGAGGCGGGTTCTACGTGGGTGCGCTGGGTCTCGGCGGCTACGGGATGGTGCTGACCCTTCAGCGTCGGTCGCCCCCGGTGAGCGGCCTTCGAATACAACTGTTGGCGGGAGCGGCCGTCCTCGTCTGGCTCATCGGCGGACTCGTCGGTACCGCCTCGCTGGTCGGTGTCGGTCTCGCCGCGGGTGTCGCGTGGGCCGGACTCACTGGGGTCGCATATATCTTGGCGACGCGAGGGTGAACGCGCCCCCTGACGACCGTCGCAGATAGCGTCCCGCCACGCGACGAAGTATCGCGACGCTTTCCCCGGAGAACGTGTCACACCGTGGCTCTGTCGTGTGTCTCACTTCGGTCAGTGCAAAACCGTAGTGGCACCGGACTAATAAGTGTTCGAATTGTACAATATTGGTTACCGGTTCTTGATATGCTTTTTGTGAATATCTACTGTTTGACTGTAAAATACACTTGTTTGCAGATAGGACGGTAGATAATCACTCAAAAACGCCACCATGTATACTAATCTAAATAATCCAAACTATGTCGAGTTCGCAAACGTGTTTATTTGTGAAACTATTGTTGGGTTCGTCTGTGTTATTTTGCTGCCCACTGACCGGGCGAACGCACCGGACGAGTGCGGTGAATACTCCCCGTACTACCGCCTGTCGTGACCCACACGGCAAAAGGAATATAACCGTAATTCTCCTCGGTACAACCATGCGAACCTGCGAGCTCACAGCTGTTAGTGAATTCACACTTGTCGAGCGGGACCTCCCGACAATCCGCCCCGACGAAGTCCTGGTTCGAATCGACCGCGTCGGCATCTGCGGGTCCGACTTACACTACTACCAGCACGGCGAAAACGGCGGTAACGTCGTCGACTTCCCCCACGTCCTCGGTCACGAGGCGGCCGGCACCGTCGTCGAGGTGGGAGACGAAGTCTCCCGCGTCGGTCCCGACGACCGCGTGGCAATCGAACCCGGCCTCCCGTGCGGAGAGTGCGAATACTGCGCCGGTGACGACACCTACCACCTGTGTGAGGACATGGAGTACATGTCTTCGCCGCCGGTCGAGGGCGCACTAACCGAGTACGTCGCGTGGCCCGCCGAGTACCTGTACGCGCTTCCGGACTCGGTGTCGCTCCGCGAAGGGGCACTCGCGGAGCCGCTGAGCGTCGCGATGCACGCCTGTCAGCGCGGCGGCGTCTCCGAGGGCGACACGGTGTTGGTCACGGGCGGCGGCCCCATCGGCCAACTCGTCTCGGAAGTCGCGATGGCCCGCGGAGCCGAGACGGTCGTCTTGACCGACGTAGTCCCCGAAAAGCTCGAACTCGCCGAGTCCCGCGGCGTCGACTACGCGGTCGACGTGACGGAGTCCGACCCCGTCGAGACGATTCGCGAACACGTCGACGAACGCGGCGTCGACGTGGTTCTCGAAAGCTCTGGCTTCGGCGGCGCTATCGAGACGACGACCGAGGCCGTCAAACGCGGCGGCACCGTCGTCTTCGTCGGCATCCCTCTCGAACCCGAGTTCCCCACCGACATCGTCGAGACAATCGGCCAGGAGTACGACCTGAAGGGGTCGTTCAGGTTCAGTAACACGTATCCGGCGGCCATCGAGGGAATCGAAACGGGCCGGTTCGACGTGGACAGTATCGTGACCTTCGAGTCGTCGTTCGAGGACACGCAGGCCGCCTTCGACCGCGCGGCCGAGCCCGAAGAAGTAAAAGGAGTAATCCGCGTCAGCGACGAGCTATAGCGCGTTGTCGTTGTAGCCGCCGTCGACGGTGATGACCGCGCCCGTCGTGAACGATGCCGCGTCGCTGGCGAGGTAGACGGCCGCGCCCGCGATTTCGTCCGGCGTCGCGACGCGTTCCATCGGCGTTCCCTCGTCTATCTTCTCTCGCAGTTCGGTTCCCTCGTTGAAGCCGTCGCCGGCGAGCGGGGTTTTGACGAACCCCGGCTCGATTGCGTTGACGCGCACGTCGGGCGCGAGGTCGGCCGCCGCGGCGCGCGTGAGCCCGTTCACGCCGCTTTTCGCGGCGCAGTAGGCCGGGCGCTCCTCGCGGGCCTGCTGTGCAGACATCGAGGAGATGTTCACGATGCTTCCAGACTCCATCTCGCGACCGAAGACGCGGCACGCCCGGAAGACGCCCGTCAGGTTCACGTCGATGTCCTGGTTCCACTGGTCGTCGCTCATCTCGGAGACGGACGCTCTCGCGACCGACCCCGCCGAGTTCACGAGGATGTCGATGTCGCCGATGGCGTCGCTGGCGACCTCGTAGAGGTTCTCTATCGACTCGTTGTCTCTGACGTCGCACGTCACTTCGGCGGTCTCTGCGCCGCGAGCGCGGAGTTCCTCGGCGGTCTCCTCGACGGCGTCCGCACTGCGACTCGTCGCCACCACGTCGGCGCCGTCGTCGGCGAAGGCGAGCGCGATAGCCCGCCCGATGCCGCTCGTACCGCCGATGACGACCGCGGCGCTATCCGATACGGTAACCGTGGGTGATGTCTCAACCATACTCGATTCGACCGGCCATGGCATGCTAACTCTTGCGGTCGACAGACGAACTCACGGCGCGAACCGCTCTCGTACTCCCGTCTGCGCGCCGCCGGTGGTCGTCTAAAAAGAAGATGGAGCAGTCGCTCAGGCGAGCCCTATCGCGCGGGGAAGCCAGAGGACGAGCTCCGGGAAGACGATAATCGACAGGAGGGTGAACAAAAGCGGCAGGTAGAACGGGACCATGTGCCGGGTAATCCGTTCGAGCGAGACGCCGGTGACGGCGTTGAGCACGAACAGGATGACGCCGAACGGCGGCGTGAGCAGGCCGATCATCAGCGTGACGATCATCACGACGCCGAAGTGAATCGGGCTGATTGCGGTCTGCTCGACGATGGGCAGGAACACCGGCGTGAGGATGGTGATCGCCGCAATCGTCTCCAGCATCAGCCCGACGATGAACAGGACGCCGGCGATGAGCAACATGAGCACGAGCGGGTCCGTCGACACACCCGTAATCGCCTGTGCGAGAATCTCTGGGAGCTGTGCACGCCGGATGAGAAAGCCGTACAGGGACGCCGCCGCGACGATGAACGTGAGCGTCGCGGTGTGAGTCATTCCCTCGTCGAACGACGAGACGAGTTCCTCCCGCGAGAGGCCGTCGTAGAAGACGGTCCCGATGATGAGCGTGTAGAACAGCGCGACTGCGCCCGCCTCGGTTGCGGTGAACCAGCCGCCGAGAATCCCGCCGATGATGAGCACCGGGGTGCCGAGCGCGGGAAGCGCCCGGTAACACGTCCGACCGATTTCGCCGAGGGACCACCAGTCGCCTTTCTCGTAGCCGTTCCGATGGGCGTAGAAACTACACAGTATCATCAACCCGACGCCCATCACCAGCCCCGGGACGAGTCCAGCGATGAACAGCGTGCCAATCGAGACCTGTGCGAGAATCCCGTAGATGATGAGCGGGACGCTCGGCGGGATAATCGGGCCGATGATGGATGACGACCCGGTGACGGCGACGCTGAACCCCTGGTCGTATCCCTCCTCGCGCATCGCCCGGTACTCGATGGCCCCCAGACCCGCGGCGTCCGCCGCCGCGGTCCCCGTCATTCCGGAGAAGATGATACTGGCGACGATGTTGACGTGGGCGAGGCCGCCGCGAATTGGCCCGACGATGGCCTTCGCGAAGTCGAAGATGACGTCCGTCAGGCCGAGTTTGTTCATCAACAGCCCCGTCTGGAGGAACAGCGGAATCGCTAGCAGGACGAACGAGTTGGTCCCGGAGACCATCGTCTGGGCCACCAGAAGCGGCTCGAACGGAATCGACGTGGTCCACATGAGGATGAGACTCGTCAGCCCCAGTGCGTACACGACGGGTACCTCGAACAGGTACAGCACGAGCAGGACGCCGATGAACAGGCCGAGCAGGACGACGTCGGCCATCAGCGGCACCCCTCTTGGAGCGGGCGCGTCTCGGTGGCGGGTCGGCGTTCAGTCTGCATTTTCGTCTTCTCCTTTGATGTCCTCGATGATCGTTTCGGGCTCGACGGCGACGAGCCACAGGTCACGAAGCGCGTAGATACCGATACAGATACCGCCGACGACGGCGGGAACGTACAGCCACGCTTCGGTGAACGGCGGGTGCGACGGGAGTGCTCCCATCCCGAATCCCCGGTTCTGTAGGTACAGCGGGTACGCTCCCGAGACCATGACGCCGACGAACGCGAGGATGAGGAGCGTCCGAAGGCCGGTCAGGACTCGGATGACGTCGTCCGAGAGCCGCGAGACGAGGAGGTCGAGCGAGATGTGCTGTCGCTTTCGACTGGCGACCGCCGCGCCGAAGAACGTGATGTACACGAGCAGCATCTGCGAGAGGTTGACCGTCCACGGGAGACTCGACCCGAGTATCGAACCCAAGGCCCAGCGGGTCAGAATCTGTAACCCGACGACGAGTATCATCAGCACGTAGAGTGCTAACGCGATGGATGTGACCAACCCGTCGAAAAGCCGGCCGATTTTCGTTGCGAGGTTTACTTCTTCCATGGGTGCTCTACGAGTAAGCGTCCGCTCAAATGTTTCGCACTTCTTCGAGCGACGGTTCCCAGTTCTCCTCGAATTGCGTCTGGAGCGGCTCCTTCGCCGCCTCTAACCACGCGTCTCGGTCGGGTTCGACCACGTTCATACCCTGTTCTTTCAGCGCTTCGATGGCCTGCGACTCCGATTCAGCGATGCTGCTGCTGAGCTCTTGGATGCTCGACGTCAGCGAGTCGACCATCGTCGTCTGGTCCTCGTCGGAAATGTTCGAAAGCGCCTGGGTGCCGAGCGTGAACCAGCCCGTCGACGCGAGGTGCTTGGTCAGCGTGTAGTAGTCCTGTACCTCGTACAGCGAAGACGACCGGACGGTCTCGGCGGGGTTCTCTTGAGCGTCGACGACGCCCTGCTGCAGCGCGCTGTAGAGTTCGTCGAAGGCGACGGTGGTCGGACTCGCGCCGATGCCGCTCCAGATGTTCACCCACGGGGTGAGGTCGGGCACCCGCAGGTTGGTTCCCTGAATGTCTTCGGGCGTCTCGAAGGCCTTGTTCCCGGTCGTGTGTCGGTAGCCGCGGTACACCGGCTCGTTCACGAGCATCTGCTTGCCCTGCTCGCGGAGGCGCTGTCGGCCGTCGTCGAAGAACTCCGTCTGGAAGGCGCGTCGCTGCTGTTCCCAGCCCTCGAAGACGAACGGCGACTCGACCCAGAAGTTCTTGGGGTCGTAGTCGATGACCCAGCGCGTCCCGATGATGGTCCCGTCGATGGACCCGATCTGCGTCTGTTCCATGACCTCCTTTTCGCCACCGAAGGACTCCTCGATGGTGATGGCCACGCGCCCCTCAGTCTCCTCTTCGACGGAGGACGCCCACTCCTTGGCCATCTCGTTGATGACGTGCCCGCTGGGGAAGACGCTCCCGATGATGAGCGATTGGCTCTGACCGCCGCCACCGCTCTCCGTCGTGTCAGTGTCTGAGCCGTCTGACTCGGTCGTACCGTCGTTTTCGGAGTCGGAACCGCCGCCCATGCAGCCAGCCATCGATGCGATTGCCCCGGTGCCAGTAAGTAGCCCGAGCTGTTCCATGAAGCTCCGTCGGCTTTGTCTACGCATACCATTCACAACGATTCTACACTGGTACTTATATCTATCGCAATAATTCATTTTAATAATATATCATAGGATAGGTGTCAGCTGCTCCGGGTAGTTCGACTCGTCACTCGGCGCAATCGCCGGCAATCTCCGGTCGGGACGAAGCAAGGCGAGGCCGACCTGTCGGATACGGTGTTATCGTCCGCGTTCGATGAGGCCCTTCATGTAGCCGATTGCGAACAGTCGGCCCATGTCGGTGTACCCCGCATGCGCTTCCGCTCGGTCCTCCTCGCCGAGCATTTTGGGGACGTGGTCGGGGCGAATCGCCCCGTCGAAACCGATGTCTTGGTACGCTTCCATCGCCGCCGCCATGTCCGTGGGCCCGTCGTCGTGCCACGTCTCCACGAACGACTCGGGCGTCCCTTCGACGTCGCGGAAGTGGACGAAGTGAATCTGCGCTCCGAGGCGCCGAATCGCCGATGGAACGTCTTCACCCATCGCGGCGAAGTTCCCCTGGCAGAACGTGACGCCGTGGTTGGGGCTCTCGTGGAGTTCCAAGACGCGCTCGTACCGTTCGAGCGACGTGACGAGGCGGGGAACTCCCCGAAGCTCCTCGACTGGCGGGTCGTCCGGGTGCAGTGCCATCTTGACGCCCGCCTCCTCGGCGACCGGCACGACTTCGTCAAGGAAGTACTGGAGGTTGTCCCACAGTTCCTCCTCGGTGATACCCGCCGCGGGGTGGTCCTCGGCGCGCTCCAGCCACTCGTGGTCGTACCCGGTGACGAGCGAATCACCGCGGTCCGGAATCGAATCGGAGGTTCTGATGACGCCGACGGGGTTTTCGGTCCACACCCAGCAGTACACGTCGATGCCGAGGCGTCCCATGTTCCGAAGCAGTCGTTTCACCGTCTCGATCTCCTCGTCTCGACCCTCCTGACCGAGAACCGTTCGCTCCATGGGCGGACGGTCCTCGACGACGTCCAGTGAGAATCCGTGGTCTGCGAACCGATTTCGGGTTTCGAGTAACGTCTCGTACTCCCACCAGTCGTCGACGCCCCAGAACCGTACGACGGCGCTTTCGACGCCGAGTTGCTTGGCGAGGGTCCACCGTCTGTCCGGGGAGGGAGGCAGCATCACTGCTGGATTCATACACTCACATTCCAGACTCACTCTAAGTAAAAGCGTTTCGCACAGCTGTCGGCGTCGTCGTCCGGCGAACCAACGAATCGGCCCCTAGAGCCCTTCTACAGCCAGTTTTGAATCCATAACGTATCTTTGTGAGGTTCCAATCCACTCATAGTGGAAGGATTTCGTTCGACCCGATGAAACGACCGGGGCATGGCGCTCAGTCGTACGCGTACTTGACCTCGATGACGTTCTGCCGGTCTCTGAGCGCCGGGAACAGTTCGTCCACGATTCGGTCGTCGTTGAACCGCTCTTTCGGTCCGGAAAGCGACACCGCGCCGATGACCGACCCGTCGCTGACCAGCGGAACCGCGATGGACCGAATCCCGTCTCGGCGCTCTTCGTCTTCGAGCGCGTACCCCCGCTCCCGTATCGTCTCGAGTTCTTCGAGGAGCGTGCCCCGGTCGCTAATCGTGTGGTCGGTCTTCGTCGGGAGTCCGTACTCGTCGACGATTTCGGTCACCCGCTCGCTGGGGAGTTCCGCGAGAATCGCCTTTCCGAGCGCGGTCCAATGCATGTGCGTGAACTCGCCGATCGGCGCGTTGTCGTACACCGCCTTGTCGCCCTCGGCCTGGTAGACGATGACCCGCTGTCCGTTCTCCTCGACGCCGAGATTCGCCACCTCGCCGGTCGACTCCGCGAGGTCCTTGATTTCGGACCGCGACGCGCCGTACACGTCCAAGCGCCCCCGGGTGATGCTTCCGTCGCGGAGGAACCGAAGGCCGAGTCGGTACCCGTGTTCGTCCTTGACGACGTACCCCGCCGCCTCGAGAGTTTTCAGATGTACGTGCGCGGTACTGGTCGGCACCTCGAGTGCATCCGCGACGTCATTAATCCGCACCGTTCCTTGCTCTCGCAGAACACCGATTACCCGGTACGAGCGCATGACCGCCTTCACGCGCTTGCCGCCGCCTTCGCTTTCGTTAGGTGCCATAGTTCGCCTTTCGGAGCGGGACAGATAAATTCTACTGATAGTGGAAACGTCCCACGAAGTCGGTAGCGACCGCGACCGACGCCGTCGCACGCGGGTTTACCCTCGCTGTCGTCGTACTGATGCCGTGGGGTGTCTCTCTGGTGATTGACGAATGTTCATAATTAATCCGAATCGGTGAGTGATTCGATACGTGAGATTCGGTTTCCATTCAAATAGACACATGTGCTCACGGAGCACACCAAGCACAGAGGCGCTTGTCCGCCTCACGTACTTCTACTATGAGTAGAACTGCTGCCAATCGCGAACAACCCGGTTCTGCCGCTGATTCCCGTTTTGGACGGATTCATCAACACGAAACGAGCCGACGAGGCACTCGAACCGCCGCTCGCGTCCCGGCTACACGCCGGTCCCTACGATGTCGCTGCGAGTGAGACCGGCCGTGCATAACAGGCCTACCCGTGTAACTCCTGCATGGCACGGTCATCTCCTCGAGTAGTTCGCTTTCAGTGGGTTGTAATTACAGAGCTATGCCTGTCACGTTCAGGTCGTTTCGGACCGCCAAGTCGGAGTCACTGAGCCCGAAATCGTCGGTACGAGTCCGGGAGGCTCTGCGCGTTCTCACCAGACAGGCCGACGACGACGTAGTCGGCATCCTGGCCGACGTAGGCGAGGAGCCTGCGAACGAGGTCGGCATCGATGGCCTCGACCGAGTCGAGAACGAAGAACGGAACCTCGTCGGACACTTCGTGGACGAGGTAGCCAGCGACGGCGAACACGAGACCGATAAGCTCGCGCTCGGACGCCGGGAGGTGGTCGATAACGTCCTCGTAGACGGTTCCATCGTCCGTCCGGCGCTCGATGTGCGGGACGAATCGCCCCGTGAGAGCCGTGTCTGCGTCGTCGAGGGCGTCTCCGTCGCTCCGTCGCTCGATCCAGAGACGGGCGAGGGGGTCGTATTCGAGGGCATCGAGGACGTCCGCCATCCGGTCGTTGAACGCCGAGACAGCCGCGCGTTCGAGCCGTTCGATACGACCGCGGCACTCGCTGATTCGGTCGTCGATTTCGTCCTGCCGAGCTTCGAGGTCCGCCCGCCGGTCGAGTTGGGCTTCGAGGGAGTCGAGGTCGTCGACGACGGCGGCACGCTCCTCGCGTCGCCGCTCCAACTCGAACTCGACCCGGTTGACCTCCCGGTGGGCAGCGAGAACCGCGGCGCGGTCGTCCGACTCCGCGGCCTCGGCATCGCGTCTCAGGTCGGCAATATCCGATTCGAGGTCGTCGCGTTGGGTTTCGAGGTCCTCGACTCGTGCCCGGCGCTCGTCGTGCTCGCGGCGTAACTCCTCGCGTCGAGTTTCGAGGTCGCGTCGCCGTCGTCGCTGGTCTTCGAGTTCCGACCGGCGTTCTTGGAGTCGTTCGAGACGGTCGGTGAGTTCGGCGCGCTCCTCGCGGCGGTCGTCGCGGAGCGTCCGGAGTTGGTCGAGCGTCGATTCGATGCTCGCTTCGGGGACCGAGGTCCCGCACGTCCAGCAGACGACCCGGTCGTCGTCGGCTCCGCCGTCCTCGCCCGCGCTCGCGGTGACGGGCGACGTCCCCGACGTGAGGAACTGTTCGTTGAACCGTAGCGTCCGCTGCACGTCGGTGATGTCCGCGTCTAACCGTCGTTTTCGCGCGCGTGACTCGGAAAGTTCGTCGGTCAACTCGTCGAGTTCGCCGGCGGGGTCGGCGGGACACGACGCGAGTGCTGATTCGACCTCGTCGAGTTCGGCGTCGAGCGCGTCAAGCGACTCCCGCTCGGCCTCGAGTTCGAACTGGGCGTCGTCGAGCGCCGCGTTCAACTCCCGTAATCGGTCCGCCCGCGTCTCCGCGTCCGACGCGTCGGCATCGGTTTCCGTCCGGGCGTCAGCGTCGGTGTCGACGGCCAATGGTTCGATTCGAGCGAGTGTCTCTCGCCGGTCTGCCAATTCGGTCTCCAAGCGCTCGACGGCCGCGTCCAGTTCGTCGCGGCGCTCGCGGAGTCGGGGCCGCTCGGATTCGAGCGTGGACAGCTCCGCGATTCGGTCGTCTAACTCGGCGCGCTCGGCGTGGAGGTCCGCGATTTCCTCGTTGACGGCGTCGATGTCGACCGAGTGCGTGACGAGCGCCCGCAGGTCGCGCTCGCCGGTCACCGCCTGTCGGGCTTCGTCGGAGCCGAGCAGGAACGCGAACAGGTCGGCAGTCGTCGAGTCTTCGAGGTACGGGTCGCCGGACGCGACGACGCGGTCGCCCTCCCTCACGAACGACCGCGTGTACGTCTCGCTCTCGACGGCGAGTTCGATCCGACCGCCGTCAAAGCCCTCGTTAAACGGAAGTTCATCGCTTCCCAGCGCGGCCGCGAGACCCCACAGAAGCGGTGTTCGGTCAGCCGCGTCGCGTCCCGTGACGACGGAGACGCCGGGCTCGAACTCGACGGTCGCGTCGTCGAGGCCGGCGAACCGCGCTACGGTCAGGCGGGCCGGTCCGTTCGTCGTGGCCATACGGTGTTCCACACGGGGGGCCGTGAAAACAGTTGGTGACGGGCCCAAAACTCGTTCCACAGCTATCGGTGGAACGCTTTTTGACCCGAGAATTCGGGCGTCACTGGTCGCTCGAAACCGTGGTGCGGAGAGCGCGAAACGGACTACTCGCAGTCGCAACCGCCCCTATCGATGAGATCTTCGACCGTGTATTGGGAGTTACAGCCCGGGCAGTGGACGCGAACGTCGACGTACACCTCGGCGGCGTCGGGAGCGAAGTCGAGTTCGTCGGCGGCCGCGAGGTCGGACAGCGACTTGTCGGTGACGCGCTCGACGCGACCCAGCAGGCGTCGAATGGTCTCCGACCGGCGTTCGCGGAGGTCACCATCGTCGCTGTCGGCCTCCGACGGCGGCGTCACCCCGCGGTACGAGGTGAGATACGTCCGCATCGCCCGGTGCGAGACGAAGTCGGCTTCGAGTCGCGCCGCGTCGACGCCGGCCCGTTCGAGCCGGCGGACCGCCTCCGTTCGCGCCCCGCTCGAAACCCCGTCGTCGGTGAGCACGCGGTACAGGTTCTCGACCTCGCCGTCGATGACGCGTTCGTTCCGCTCGTCGAGCGCCGCGCGGAGGAGCCGCCGGTTGAACGCGTCTGCGAGGTCACGGAGGCTCGACCGCGCGTCCGCTTCGGCGGTCCAGCGCCGTTCGAGCTCCGCGCCGAACCCGTCGAGACCGCGCTCGCGGAGCAGTCGGTTGACCTTGCTCTCGGGGCCGCGCTTTCCACCCGGGGAGTCGTGTGGGTCGCTCACTACTGACTGCTATTCGGGGAGAACACATATGCTTGACGCGCGGTGAGGCGGAATTCCAGATGAGGGCCCAAAAGAGGGTACAAAGGCGAAGTCGGGATGGGCGGTCAGTAGTTTGCGGCGTCACTGCGGCCAGTAGACGGACCCCGACCGGCCGGCGATTCGCGGTCCGAGTGCACGGCGGCGAAGTCGTCTCGGTCGTCCGCGTCGAGGCCCCTCACCGGACGCGACGTCGAGGGTGACGATTCGCTCTCGTTGACTCCCTCGACGATTCGGTCGGCGGGGGAAGTCGCGGCGTGTTCGGCGAGCTTGAGAGTGACGGCGACGGTAGCGCCGCCCTCGGGGTGATTTTCGACCGCGACAGTCCCGTCGAACTGTTCGACGAGCGCGGCGACGAGCGAGAGACCCCGGGACTCGGGGGACCCCGCGACGGTCTCGCCCGCCTCCGGGAAGGCGTCTTCCGTGAACGGCGGGCCGTCGTCAGGAGATGCGGACGGTCACGGTCTCCGCGCCACGCTCGGCGCGCAGGCGGATTCGCGGACACTCGGCGTCCGCCCGCTCGACGGCCGTGACGAGGAGGTTTCGGAAGACTGCGGAGAGCATGCTGTGGGCGAGGACGTTCACCTCGGGCAGGTCTCCGGAGACGGCCACGTCGGCGTCGTGTCCGGCTCGGACCTTCCGAAGCTCCGCCTCGATGGTCTCGGCCAGCGGCTTCGGTTCGAGGTCGGCGGTCCGCTCCGAGGTAAGCACGTCAGTGAACTGCGCCGTGCTCTCGGTGAGGTCGATGATGCCGTTGCTCGCGGCGACGATGTTCTCCAGCCGTTCGTCGGCCGCCGACCCCGCCTCCTTCCGCACGACCGACGCCCACCCGCGGATGACTAGCGCATCGTTTCGGATGTCGTGTTGGAGGACGCGGTTGAGGACGGCGAGCTGTTCGCGCTGTTGGCGGAGTTCGGTCTCCCGTCGCTGTCGCGCGACGGTCCACCGGTAGATGCCGAACACGAGGAGCGCCGCGCCGGCCGCCTGTGCCCCGTCTTCGAACAGATAGCTGAACCAGACGGGCTGCTCGACGAACTCGTCGAGGAAGTCGGTCAGCGCGAACAGGTACGAGGCCGCGACGCCGCCCGCCAGCGGGTAGAAGACGAACGGGTCGCGTACCCGTCGGACTACAAACAGGCACGCGAAGAGGACGGCGACGACGACGCCCTCGCCGACGAGGTCGAGCGCCGTCGTCGTCGGGTCCGGCGGGAGCACCATGACCTGCGCGCCGACCGGGATAGCCGACCCGGCGGCGACTACCCACGGGAGGTATCGATGTGCGGCCCCGGTGGGTCCTTCACCCGTCGATTCCGGTTCGTTGGCCGGTACTCCCTCCGCCCGAGCGTCGGAGTTCATCTCGGCTCACCACGCCCCGAGCGTCTCCCGCGGACGACCGCCGGCTTCTGTCTCGTTCGCATACTCTCGTTGACGGCGATGACCGATGAAGTGGTTGCTATGTGGATTGTCTGCCTCACTTTCTGCTCGATAGCGGTACCTTGTGTTCAGTAGTCGTACGGAGTCGAAAATAGTCCGCGGGGCGACGCGTGCCGTCGGCTCAGGTGAACACCCAGACCGCGGCGACGAACAGCAGCGACCCGAAGACGAACGTGACGTCTCTGGTCCGAACCATCATGCCCTCGGTCCGGAGGGCCTGGCTCTGTTCGTCGCCCAGCGAGCGTGAGAACCCCTTCGTCTCCATCGCCTCGACGGTGACCCGCGAGCGCTTCGCCACGTTGAAAATCAGCGGGTAAAACGCCTTGACCGAGAGCGTCAGCAGGTAGTAGAAGTAGCGCCACCTGAGCAGCCCCTGCTTTTCGGGAACCTTACTTCGAAGGCGGAAGGAGTTGATGAGCGCGTGGTACTCCTCGACGAGGAGCGGCATCATCCGGTAGCCGTACGCGATGGCGAACGTGAGCTGTCGAGGGACGCCCAGACGCAACATCCCCTTGCTGAGCTTTTGTGGGCTCATCGCCGAGAAGACGGCGAGGCTGATGACCGAGATAATCGTGAGCTTGAGGAAGAACGGGACGAGCGCCCCGACGGCGTCGATTCCGACTTCCTGGCTGGTCGTGGCGGTGTGGATGCCCCGACCGACCGCGGCCGCGACGATGCTCCCGGTCTCGGCGAACACGCTCGCGTCGCCCACCATGACGCCTTCGACGACCCGGCCGGCGTTGTCACCCAAGTGACCTACCGCTTGAATCGCCCCGCCGATGAGCGGGACCAACACCACGAAGAAGCCGACGTTGGTGACTTGGCCGAACAGGAGCAACGCGAGCAGGTACTTGCTGACCTGCGAGAGCGCGGCGAGCGCGAAGGCCGCCGCGAGTAGGATGGCCAGCGGGAGCGTGTCGTAGAACAGCCACGGGATAATCATGAACAGCACGGTCCAAAGCAGGACGACTCGCGGGTCGAAGCTGTTCAACAGCGCGTCCTCGTTGTCGTAGGCCGTCCGCATCAAATCGACCTTGATGTCGGCGACCGAGATGTCGGTGAGCGCGTCGACGTACTTCATCGCGCCCCTCCGTTCGGCTCGCCCCCGCGGCAGACATCGGCGACACCACCATCGGCGAGCGCATCGTCCTCGAACGAACGAGCCAGTGTCTCACACATCGCGTCGGTGCTGAGAGCGGGCGGTTCCAGTCCGAGTCGCTGGCTCAGTTCGACCACCTGCGGCTGTCGCAGGTCGGTTTCGGCGAGGAGGTCCGGGTCGGAGAACACCGCCGCCGGCGGCGCGTCCGCGAGTACCTCGCCCTCGCCCATGACGAGGACGCGGTTGGCCCACGCCGCGACCAGTTGCAGGTCGTGCGAGGCGACGACGACGGTCTCGACGCGGCTCTCCGCCTTTCGGAGCATTCCGGTCACCTCGCGGCGGCTCTGGAGGTCGAGGCTGCCCGTGGGTTCGTCCAGGAGGACGACCGTCGGGTCGGTCGCGAGCCCGATTCCCAGCGACGCGCGGCGCTGTTGGCCGAGGCTCATCAGTCGACCGTCGCGGTCGGCGAGGTGTTCGAGGTCCAGATACGCGAGAATCTCGTCGACGCGTTCGTCCACGTTCGGGG
>NZ_JPES01000103.1:0-19486 GCF_000730175.1 Haloferax sp. ATB1
GCAACGGCTGGGCCGCCGCCGCGTCGGCCGACGTGCTCGAACGGCTCCCCGAGGACCACCCGAAGCGCGACGACCTCCTCGACCTGTTCCGGTCGCACTGCGAGGCGCTGCTCCCGCTCCAAGACGGCAGCGGCTTCTGGCACAACCTCGTCGACGACCCGCACACGCCGCTGGAGTCGTCGGGGACGCTCATGTTCGCCTACGCCTTCGCCCGCGGCATCGACCTCGGTATCCTCGACGAGGAGACCTACCGCCAACCCGCCGAAGACGGACTCGCGGCCGTCTCCCGCGTCGTCGGCGACGAGGGCGCGGTCAACCGCGTCGCCGGGCCGCCGGGCGGTCCCGAAGCACCCCTGACGGACACGCCTTACGGGCAGGGATGGTTCCTGATGGCCGCGGCCGCGCTCGACTGAGACCTTCGACCTCGGCGTCCTTCTCGACTCGTTCCGAGCCGGCACCACAGTTATGCGCCCCGGCGCACAGTGACGAACGAACGCGAGCGACAGAAGACACTATGACCTACCACGCAGGCATCATCGGCACGGGCGGCATCGCAGGGATGGGCATCCTCGGCATGCACGACGAGGAAGCCATCGGCAGAGAGAAAATCGACGCGAGCCACG
This sequence comes from Haloferax sp. ATB1, assembly GCF_000730175.1. NCBI lineage: Archaea > Methanobacteriati > Methanobacteriota > Halobacteria > Halobacteriales > Haloferacaceae > Haloferax > Haloferax sp. ATB1. Next base: position 624 of record NZ_JPES01000103.1, read on the forward strand.
CGGGCGGCTACGCCGCGACCGACGACGTCGAACTCGTCGCCGTCGCCGACGTGGACGAGTCGAAACTGGACACCTTCGGCGAGGCGTGGGACATCCCAGCGGACCGCCGGTACGTCGGCCACGAGGCGATGCTCGAAGCCGAGGACCTCGATGCCGTGTCGGTCTGCACGCCGTCGTTCCTCCACCGCGACCACGTCGTCGACGCCGCGCGCTCCGCCGCCGGCCCCTCGGTCATCTGGTGCGAGAAGCCCATCGCGTCGTCCGTCAGCGACGCCGAGGAGATGGTCGCCGTCTGCGACGAGACCGACACGGAACTCGTCATCAACCACTCGTTCCGGTTCACGGACAAACTCCGCCGACTCCGCGACCTCGTCCGCGAGGAGGGCATCCTCGGCGACGTGAAGTCCGTGAGCGCGCAGTACCGGATGGAACTGATGCGGAACTCCACGCACGTCCTCGACACGCTCGTCTACCTCCTCGACGCGCGGGCGTCGCGGGTGAGCGGGCACATCACCGGCGAGAACGAGGCGCTCGACGCGCTGGACGCCACGGAGTCGGTCGTCGATGCCGGCGGCGGCGGGCACGTCGTCATGGACGACGGCACGTTCGTCACCGTGGACTGCACGATTCCGCGCGATATCTCGTCGATGACGCTGAGTTTCATCGGCACCGAGGGCAAACTCTACATGAACAACGACGACGGCGAGTGGCGCTACTGGTCGCTCGAAGACGGCGAGCACGTCGAGCGACCGCTCCCCGGCATCGAGGGCGCGTGGACGTGGGAGGACGACTACGAGGGGTCGTTCGCCAACGCGGCGGCCCACGTGCAGGACCTTCTCGACGGGCAGGTGGAGAACTACTCGCCCGGCGGCGCGGCCACTCGCTCACTCGAAATCATCGTCGGGTTCTACCTCTCGCACTACACCGACTCGACGGTCGATGTCCCGCTTCCGGGGCCGCTCCGCGAGGTGCCTATCACGTCGTGGTAGCCCGCGGGCGGTCGGTTCGTCGCTCATGACGGAAAGCCGTCCGGCATGGCCGGACGCTCGCTCACCGTCGGCGTTCACCGATAACGTCCCGAATATACGTGATTGACGCGCTGTCGGCACGGAGTAGCGTCGTTTCGTGACGCGTGCCCGCGGTCGCCTACGGCGTCACCGATTCGAGCCCGACCGCCGAGCGATTCCTTCGAGAATCCGGTCGGAATCACGTCCAAATTACACTTCTACGAGCGTAATGATTCGTGGGCGTACGACCCGCATTGCCGGCGGGAGTGCGCAACTAGCCCCGCGTTCTCGCCTCGACGGACGACCGCAACTGGTCGGTTCCGTCCCGAACGAACTTCCGATATCGCCGGACGGCCATCCGGCAGAGCCGGAGATTCGAGGCAGTCGGAGAATCGCCCCGATATTCGGGTTAAAGTGGCAAAAGACGGGGACCTACGGGGATTGATTCGATACGGATGGTGTTGATAAATTCGGTCGGCACGGCGTTTCGTCCGCCATGTCCGGACAATTCTCGTTTTTCGGGCGTCAGACCATCCGGTAGACTTCGTCCATCCAACTGTCGTCGGTCTCGACGGTGATGCCGCTCATGACCTCCGCCCAGTCGGCCTGCGCCTCGCTGTTGTCCATCACTTCTTGGATGGCCTCGGGGTCGTCGACTTCCATGAAGCCGAAGACGTGGCCGTCCTTCTCGAAGACGCTGTAGGTCTGCAGGCCGGCGTCAGAGTCCAAGTAGGCCGATTCGAGCGCCTCGGGGACGTTCTCGTGTTTCGTTCGGTACTCCTCTCGCTTGCCGTCTTCTATCTCTAGGTGGAACGCGATTCGCGCCATACGGCCTCCGATTCGGCGGCACCCGTCTTAGCTTTTCGGCGGGTAAGATTTAGTACGGGGACGCCCGTCGTCGATTGTAATGATAGATTCTCACACCCACGCGTGGGGTGCCGCGAGTCCGGACCATCCGTGGACCAACGGCCCCATCTTGGACCTCGTGGACAGCTTCGACGTACACACCGTCTACACCGCCGACCGCTTGCTCGCCGACATGGACCGAAACGGCGTGGACGAGGCGGTCGTCGTGGGCTATCCCATCTGCGACTGGACGGACAACTGGTACACCCGCCGGGTCGCCGCCGAGCACGACCGACTCCACGGCATCGTGATGCTCGACCCCTTCGCCGACGACGCCGTCGAGCGCCTCGACCGGTGCATGGAGACCGACGGCGTCCTCGGCTTCCGACTGGGCGCGGCCTGCCCGTACGACCGGATGTGGGAGACGTTCGACCCGAGCGTGACGTGGCTCAGAGAGAGCGTCGAGGAGACCGCCTTCTGGGAGGCCGCGGTCGAACACGACGCCACGGTCCAGATTCTCTGCGACCACGGGCAACTCGACCAGGCGCTCGAACTCGTCGAGACGTACCCCGACCTCACCTACCTGTTCGACCACTTCGCCCACGCGGGCCCGGACACGCCCACCGACGAGGGGACGTTCGGCCGCTTTGCCGACCTCGCGGAACACGACTCGGTCGCGGTGAAGGTCTCGGAAATCGTTCACATGTCCGACTCGGCGTTCCCCTACGCCGACATGCACGACCACGTCCGGTGGCTCCTCGACACCTTCGGGCGCGAGCGGGTCGTCTGGGGCTCGGACTTCCCCAACGTCAGCGACGTCGCCAGCTACGCCGAGGCGTGCAACTGGCTCAAACAGGTCGACTCGCTGTCGGCGGCCGACCGGTCGTGGCTGACCGGGAAGTCGTTCCGCCGGCACGTCGACCTCGGGTGAGCGTGACGGTCGCTCAAGCGCGCTCGCTCGGCTGCGTCATTCGCCACCCGTCGAGCTGTGACACGCGATTCTCACCGATATATTTATTATAATGAACCATAGTGGTTTGTAATGGCACATCATGACAGACAGTGGTTCACAGAACCGGCTCAGTAGGCGGCGGTACGTGACCGGGTTCGGAGCGGGTCTCACGGCGGCGTTGGCGGGTTGTATGGGTGGCGGAAACGACGGTGGCGGCGATTCCGACGGCGGTTCCGGGTCGCAGTCCCTCGACTTCTGGCTGTTCGGCGGCATTCCCGCAGAGCGGGAGTACATCAGCAATCACTACAGCGGCTACAGCGACCACGACATCACCTACCAGCACCAAGAGTGGGGACAGAAGTACCAGATTATCGCGTCCGCGGCGGCCAACAACAACCTCCCGGACGTGATGGCCGGCCAGACCCAGCAGATTCCGGACTACGTCGGCGCGAGCGCAATTCAGCCGCTCGACCAAGAGCAGTTCGCCGACCAGTTGGAGGAGATAAACAGCCGGTTCATTCAGGCGAACGTCGACACCCAGATTTACGACAGCCTCGGCGACACCGACGGGGAACGACAGTGGGGGCTCCCCGGCGGCTACGCCGACCTCGGTCCGTTCGTGGACATCCGAACCGACTACCTCGAACAGACGAGCTTCGACAGCCCGCCGCGCAACTGGGAGGAACTCATCCAACTCGGCGAGGAGATGCAGGAGTTAGACGAGGTGTCGGCGGCAATTACCGCGCCGGGAACCGACTTCGGCCTGACGACCGGGTACTTCATCGGCTTCGTCTACGCCAACGGCGGTCGGTACTTCGACCCCGAGACGCTGGAGGCGACGGTCGACCAACCCGGCTTCGTCGACGCCGTCAAGCTCTATCAGGACATCGCCGAGGCCGGGCTGTTCCCCGACTCGATGGCCGAGAACGACCACATCGGTGCGGGACGGCTCCTCCGCGAGGGCGAGTCCGGCATCTTCATCACGTACTCGCACGCCAACGCGGTCTACCAGACGACCGGCGCGCCGCAGGCGTGGCTGGACGGCGAGGGCCACACCGTCACCCGCGCGCCGCTTCCGGACAGCCCGTCGGGGAGCTTCGAACCCCGCGACCTGCTCTTGCAGAACGCGCAGGGCTTCATGCTCGGCAACGGCACCGACTCGGAGGCCGAACTGCAGGCCGCGTTCGACTTCACCGAGTGGTGGAACTCCGAAGAACAGCTCGCGCCGTGGACCTACGACGCCGAGAACGACGTGGGCATCCGCGGGCGCGTCCCGACGCTCAAGAGCGCCTTCGAGGACCCGAGTGACCTCTTCCGGAGCCAGTTCGGCGACCTCGTGACGCTGTACGAGAACGACGACCTGTTCACGCGCACCTCGCGGTTCCCGTCGTTCTCGGGCATCGCGTCGGTCCAGAGCATCATCAACACCGAGGTCATCCAGCCGGTCGTCCTCGGCAACGCGACGGCCGAAGAGGCCTGTAGCACCGCCAACGAATCGGTTCAGGAAGTCATCGACGAGGAGCTCGCCTGACGATGCGACTCGAACCGTCGCTCGAACGACGGCGGCCCAACGGCGGTGAGTTACGGCCATGAGTTACTCGAAGCAGGCGAGGGGCTCGTTCGAGAGCGTCTCCGAGCGGATTCCGGAGGGTGTCAAGGTGTACCTTCCGGTCCTGCCGGTGACGGCGCTCGTCGGACTGTTCATCCTCTACCCCATCGCGCAAGCCATCTATTCGAGCTTCTTCAACAAAGACCTGCTCGCGCCCAGCGAGGCCGAGTTCGTCGGACTGGCGAACTACGCCGAAATCTGGTCGAATCCGACTATCCATCAGGTCCTGTGGAACACGCTCATCTGGGTCGTCGTCGGCAGTTCCGCCGCTATCGTCCTCGGCTTCCTGATGGGCTGGCTCCTCCACGAGAAGCTCCCGTACACGAGCGTCGCGAGCGCAATCGTGCTCATCCCGTGGGTCCTCCCGCGGGTCGTCGGCGCGTCCATCTGGCAGTTCATGTTCGGCGGGTCGCAGGGCATCATCAACGAACTGCTCGTCCAGCTCGGCGTCATCGACGAGTACATCGTCATGCTCGGCTCGACGGAGCTCTCGTTGTGGCCCCCCATTATCGGGATGATTTGGCGGCTCGCACCGCTTTTCGCGCTGTTGACGCTCACGTCCTTGCAGGGCATCGACGAGCATCTCTACGAGGCCGCGCGCATGGACGGCGCGACACCGTGGGAGCAGTTCCGGTTCATCACCATCCCGATGATGCGGTACAACCTCGCCATCGGGTTCCTCCTGATGCTCATCTACAACATCAGGAACTTCTCGATGATTTGGGTGATGACGAAGGGCGGCCCCGGCGTCTCCAGCAGCACGCTCCCGGTCATGATTTACCGGACGGCGTTCGTCGACTTCGACGTGGGGCTGGCGTCGGCGCTGTCGCTCATCCTGTTCGTCGTCCTGCTCGTGTTCTCGTACTACTACATTCAGGTGTACGACCAAGTGCGGGGTGACGTCTGATGGCGGCGCAAGACCCCGACCCGGCCGCCGAGTTCCGGCGCAACGAGTCGTGGCTGTTCGACACCACGGCGGGCGCGTACGTCCGCAAGACGGCGGTTTCGCTCCTGACGCTCGTCGTCTTCGCGTTCGTCCTCTTCCCGCTGTACTGGATGGTCGTGACGGCGTTCAAGACCACCGCGGAGATTCAGCAGATTCCGCCGACGGTGTACCCGAACGACTTCTCGTTGGAGGGCTTCCGGCTCGTCGTCGAGTCGTCGATTCAGGCGGGCGGCTACACCTCGCTGTTCGCTAACCTGTTCGGCTGGCAGGCGTCGTCGGCCATCGACATCGACATCCTGTCGCTCGTGCTGAACAGCCTGAAAGTCGCCGTCGGCGCGGGCGCGATCGCGCTCGTCCTCGGGACGGCCGCGTCGTACGTGCTCTCGCGCCGCGACTTCGTCGGGAAGAACGCGCTCATGAGCATCTTCCTCGCGTCGCTGATGTTCCCGGGGACCGCCATCATGGTCCCCGAGTGGGAACTCGTCTCGGCGCTCGGCCTGTTCAACACGCACCTCGTGTTGATCTTCATCTACGGCGCGATGACCGCGCCGTTCGTCGTCTGGCTGATGAAGGGCTTTTTCGACGACTTCCCGGACTCGATTATCGAGGCCTCGCGCATCGACCAGTGTAGCTCGATAGAGACGTTCTGGTACGTCATCGTCCCGATGGCGCGGAACTCGCTCATCGCGTCGTTCATCTTCGCGTTCCTCCTCGCGTGGAACGAACTGGTGTTCGCGCTGACGCTCCTCGACAACTCGCGGTACACGGTTCCGCCGGGGCTCCTGACGTTCGTGCAGGGGTTCAACACCCAATGGAACGTCGTCGCCGCGGCCTCCATCATCATCTCGCTTCCCGTCCTGCTCGGACTGGCCTACATCCAGCGCTACTTCGTGCAGGGACTCACCGGCGGCGCGATTAAGGGATAACACCCTTCTCCCGCCGTCTCGACGTACCGAACGCCCCGGTCAACGTTTGCCGTCGGTCGCTAGGTTTAAGAGGTGCAACACGCTAATGATTTACAATGACACACCTCACAGTAGACGGTGTCACGAAGATTTTCGGCGACCCGGACAAAGACGGCGTCGTCGCAGTCGACGAACTCGACATTGACGTTGAAGACGGGGAGTTTCTCGTTTTGCTCGGTCCGAGCGGGTGCGGGAAGACGACGACGCTCCGGATGATCGGCGGACTGGAGACGCCGACCTCCGGTGAGATTCGCTTCGACGACGTCGTCGTCAACGACATCAAAGCCCGCAACCGCGACGTGGCGATGGTGTTCCAGGACTTCGCGCTCTACCCGCATATGACCGTCCGAGAGAACCTCGGGTTCGGCCTCAAGCGGGAGGACAACGGCATGTCGACGGCGGACGTCAACGAGCGGGTCGAGGAAGTGGCGACGATGCTCGAAATCGAACAGCTCCTGAACAACAAGCCCGCACAGCTTTCGGGCGGGCAGAAACAGCGCGTCGCGCTCGGCCGAGCTATCATCCGCGAGCCGCGGCTGTTCCTGTTCGACGAGCCGCTCGCGAACCTCGACGCGAAGCTCCGCAAGACGATGCGGACCGAAATCGACGAACTGCAGTCCGAGGTCGGAATCACCTCCGCGTACGTCACCCACAACCAGGAGGAGGCGATGACTATCGCCGACAAAATCGCCGTCCTCAACGACGGCGCGCTCCAGCAGTTGGGTCGCCCGGAGGAGGTGTTCAACGAGCCCGCGAACCTCTTCGTCGCGCAGTTCGTCGGCAGTCCGGACATGAACATCTACGACGGCGTCGTCGAGGAGGCCGCCGACGGCGTTCGCGTCGAACTCGACGGCGTGAGCTTCGAACTGCCGAGCGACGCCCTCGACGCGGAGGTGCCGCCCGGCGGCGTCAACGTCGGCTTCCGGCCGCAGGACTTCTACCAGACGGGGAAGCGGCGCGCCGACGGACTGACCTTCGACGTCGATATCCGCGTCATCGAGCCGGTCGGAACGAAAGCCATCGTTCACGGCGACGGCCCCATGGGCGACGTCACCGCCGAAATCGGCGAGTTCCACGGGCTGTCGGCCGGTGACACGCTGTCGCTTTCCATCGCGCCCGAACACGTCTACCTGTTCGACGCCGAGACGGAGGCGCTGCGCAAGGGCCGGCGTATCGAGAACCGGGCGTCCGTCCAATCGCAGTCCCAGTCGTCGGAGTCGGACGGCGTCGAAATATAACTCGGCGCGACTGCCGCCCAGCAAACGTCAGCGGGCGTGGTGTCTCGCGGCACGCAGAGCCGCGGCTTCAGCCGCGCTACGGCCGAAATTCCCCGCCCGCACCCAAACATATTAATCGGTGTGTTCACATGGTGTAACCGAGACGAACTCACACGGTTATTCGCAACTATGAAAGCCATTATTCAGACCGGGCCGCGCTCGGTAGAGACACAGGAGCGGGAGGTTCCCACTCCCAGTGCAGACGAACTACTCATCAAGGTCCACACCGCGGGACTCTGCGGCAGCGACGCCCACGCCTACAAGTACGACGGCGGCTACGAGTGGATTCCCATCCCGCGCGTCATGGGCCACGAGTACTCCGGGACGGTCGCCGAGGTCGGCGAGAACGTCGAGACGTTCGCGGTCGGCGACAAGGTCGTCGAGGAGCCGATTCACGACTGCGGGCACTGTTTCCAGTGTAAGAACGGTCAGCCCAACGTCTGCCAGAACTTCTCTATCACCGGCATGCACCGCGACGGCGCGTACACCGAGTACGTCACCGTCGCCCCCGAACACGTCCACGCCGTCCCCGAGGACGTGCCGCTCCGGCACGCGGCTATCACCGAACCGACGAGCATCGCCACGCGCGCGGTCCTCGACCAGTCGGTGACGACGCCGGGCGACAACGTCCTCGTCGAGGGGCCGGGCCCAATCGGCGTCCTCGTCGCCGCCGTCGCCGACTCTCTCGGCGCGAACGTCGTCGTCTCCGGGCTCGGTCAGGACGCGGCGTATCGCCTCCCGCTGCTCGAAGACCTCGGCATCGACACGGTGAACCTCCAGGAGGAAGGCGTCCTCGACGAGCGGGTGGATTCACAGACCGACGGCGTCGGATTCGACGTCGTCTTCGACGCGACGGGCCACCGAAGCGGCGTCGTCTCCGGGAACGACGTCGTCCGCAAGGGCGGCCAAATCGTCGTCGTCGGCATCCCGAACTCGCCGAGCGAACTCAGCCTCACCTCGACCGTTCGCGGCGAGGTCGACATCAACACCTCCTACGGCTCGACGTGGACGAACTTCGAACAGGCGCTTCGACTCATGGAGCGCGGCGAAATCGCGGTCGACAAGATTATCGACACCTCCTACGGCGTCGACGAACCGGCCGAGGCGTTCGAGGCGTTCCTCGACTCCGAGACCTGCAAGCCGGTCTTCCAGTTCGACGGCTGAGCGACCCCGCTTTCCGGCCGCGAACCGTCCGACGACAGAAACTATTTTACCCGTGCCGATTGGATGTGAGAACGTACCAAACAAATCATGGAGATTACAGACATCTCAGCGACGAAAATCAGCAACGAGTCGTGGGGCGAGTTCATCGAGTTCCCGCTCGTCACCATCATGTCGAAGTACGACGAGTACCGCAACGTCGACGGCGAGAACCCGCAGGCCCGCCGCAAGTGGATGGGGCCGGTGGGCGACGTGGTGGTCGAAGTCGAGACGGACGCGGGCATCACCGGTGTCGGCGTCGGTAACTGGGGCACCGGAGCCATCGCGACCGTCGTCGAGGAGACGCTCTCGAAAATCGTCGTCGGCGAAGACCCGGCACAGCGCGAGCTTCTCTGGGAACAGATGTACCGCGCCACGCTCCCGTTCGGCCGGAAGGGCGTCGCCATCATGGCCATCAGCGCGGTCGACCAGGCGCTGTGGGACATCGCCGGGAAGGAAGCCGGCAAGCCGGTGTACGAACTGCTCGGCGGCCCCACCAAAGACGAGATTCCCGCCTACGCGTCGAACCTCCACCCCGTCGACATGGAGAAGCTCGAACGCGAGGCCGTCCAGTACGTCGAGGAGGGCTTCGACGCGATGAAGCTCCGCTTCCTCCACGGCCCCGAGGACGGCCGCGCGGGCATGAAGAAAAACGAGGAAATCGTCGCGACGGTCCGCGACGCCGTCGGCGACGACATCGAAATCGCGGGCGACGCCTACATGGGCTGGTCGGTCAAGTACGCAAAGGAGATGACCAAACGCCTCGGCAAGTACGACATGGCGTGGGTCGAGGAGCCGGTCATCGCCGACGACATCTCCGGCTACGCCGAGGTTCGCGAGGCCGCGCCGATGCCGATTTCGGGCGGCGAACACGAGTTCACCCGCTGGGGCCACGAGGACCTCCTCGAAGAGGGCGCGGTCGACATCCTTCAGCCCGACGTGGGTCGCGTCGGCGGTATCACGGAGCTCCAGAAGGTCGCCGACATGGCCGAAGTCCACGACGTGCCCGTCATCCCGCACGCCGGCACGAATCCGACGCTCCACGCCATCGCCGGGCACACGAACATGCCGATGGCGGAGTACTTCCCGACCCCCGAGTGGTTCGAGGAGCGACAGGAGAAACGCGAGTCGACCTACGCCGACGCCATCTTCCAGAACCCGCCGTCGCCCGAAAACGGGTCGATTCCGCTCCCCGACGAACCCGGCGTCAGCACGCAACTGAACCGCGAGGCGCTCGAACACTTCGCCATCGAGTGACGATGTCTGACATCAGCTTCGAGTACAACGTCCCCGTCTTCGCCGGCGCGCCCGACGAGGGGTCCGAGCCGACGCACCGCGACACGCCGCAGTACGAGGCGCTCGACTGGGAGGCGACCAAGATGGGCGTCCAGAAGGCGGAGGAACTCGGCTTCGACGCGGCGTGGGCACCCGACCACCTGCTGTTGGGCCGCGACCACGCCGAGTACGAGTGCTGGACGCTGCTGTCGGCCATCGCCGGCTTCACGGAGGACATCAACCTCGGCTCGCTCGTCCTCTGTAACGACTACCGCAACCCGGCGCTCGTCGCAAGATGGCCGCGACGCTCGACGTGATTTCCGACGGGCGACTGGAACTCGGTCTCGGCGCGGGCTGGCACGAGCCGGAGTACGACGCCTACGGCTGGGAGTACCGCGACGGCTTCGAGCGCCTGATGCGGCTCGACGAGTCCATCCGTCTCATGAAGCGCATGTGGGCCGCCGGGACCGACGGCGCGAGCTTCGACGGGAAGCACTACCAAATCGAGGACGCCTACTGCGTTCCGGGTCCCGTACAGGACCCCCATCCGCCCATCCTCGTCGGCGGACAGGGCGAGGAGGTCACGCTCAAACTCGTCGCCAAGCACGCCGACGTGTGGAACACCGACGTGTTCAACGGCGACGTGGAGACGCTCGAACACAAAATCGGCGTCATCGAAGACCACTGCGAGACCGTCGGCCGCGACCCCGACGACATCGAGTACTCGTGGGACGGCCACGTCATCTGCACCCGCGACGAGGAGAAGTTCGACCGCCTGCTCGACCTGATGACGCCCATCCAGTTCGAAGCGGAGTATCAGGACCAAGCGCCCATCGTGACGGAGGAAGACGCCCGCGAGTACTTCATCATGGGGACGCCCGAGGAGTGCGCGGAGGCCATCGAGCGCCGCATCGACGCGGGCGTGACGAAGTTCCAAGGCTGGTTCATCGACTTCCCCGACACCGACGGGATGGAACTGTTCGCGGACGAAGTCATCCCGCAGTTTAGCTGAGGCACCCTGCGGGTCGACCGCGCCGCGGTCGGTCCGCTTTTTCGTTCTGGATTTCACTCGTTGATTCGTTTTTCACGTTGTTTGGTTATCACCGCATAGACCCCGTGAGCGCCATCACTTCGCCATTTCAGACGCGCTGGAACACGTTCTTCGACGCTGGTTCACTTCCGGCCATAGCGGAAAGACCTTTGAAGGATGGAGTTTCATAACTAACTATGACGTCAGACGTTCCGGTCAACGCGGTCAAAATCTCGCTCGAACTCGTCGACCTCTTGCGGGAACTCGACGGGGCGGGCGTTTCGGAGGTAGCCAAGCGACTGGACAAGCCCACCAGCACGATTCACGACCACCTGCGGACGCTGGAGCAACAGGAGTACCTCGTCAAGGAGGACGACACCTACTACGTCAGCACTCGCTTTCTCCAACTGGGTGCGCACGCGCGGTCGCGACAGAAGGTGTTCCAAATCGCCCGTCCCGAGATAAACGAACTCGCGCAGGTGACCGGCGAGCACGCGAACCTGATGATAGAGGAACACGGCGTCGGCGTCTTCCTGTACCGCTCGCGGGGTCCCGACGCCGTCAGGCTGGACACCCACGCAGGGATGCGCGTCCCGCTACAGACGACCGCGCTCGGGAAGTCCATCATGGCGAACCGGCCGCGAGAGGAGGTCGAACGAATCCTCGACCGCCACGGCTTGGAGGCGGTGACGGACCGGTCTATCACCGACCGCGAGGAGCTGTTCGACGTGCTGGAGCAGGTCCGCGAGCGCGGCTACTCGTACGACGACGAAGAACGAGTCAAGGGAATGCGCTGTGTGGCCGCGCCGATACTCAACGAGGACGACTACGCCATCGCCGCCGTGAGCGTCTCGGGGCCGAAAAGCCGGATGCGAGAGGAGCGGTTCACCGAGGAACTGCCGAACCAGATTCTCAAGAGCGCGAACGTCATCGAGGTGAACCTGACGTACTCGTAGTCGGCGGGCCGCGGGCCTATCCCCGCTGTCGCAATGCTGCGTAGAGCGCAACAGTTACGTATCACGGTGTGGCAGAGTGTAACGATGCAACTCGTTCGATACACCGCGGGCGGTGCCCCCGAATGGGGCGTCCGCCGCGACGACGACGTCGTCCCGCTTTCCGGCCTCCGCGAAGACGTCACCGTCCAGAACCTGAACAGCCCCGGCTTCCTCACCGTCGTCGAGGACGCCGCGGACGCCGCCGAGGACCAGTCGGTCCCCGTCGAGGACGTGAAGCTCCTCGCGCCCGTCCCGCGCCCCGGAAAAATCGTCTGCGTCGGGCTCAACTACCACGACCACGCCGAAGAACAGGACGAAGAAGTCCCCGAGCGCCCGCTCCTGTTCGGTAAGGCCGGCACGTCCGTCACGAACCCCGGCGACCCCATCGTCCACCCGGCGGCCATCGACGAGGTCGACTACGAGGTCGAACTCGGCGTCGTCATCGGGCAGACGGCCAAGAACGTGGACGCCGAGGACGCCTTCGACTACGTCGCGGGCTACACCGCCATCAACGACGTGAGCGGCCGCGACGCCCAGTTCGACGACGGCCAGTTCTTCCGCGGCAAGAGCTACGACACGTTCGCCCCGATGGGGCCGACGTTCGTCCCCGAGGGCGACGTCGACCCGCACGACCTCGACGTGGCCTGTCGCGTCAACGGCGAGACGAAACAGGAGTCCAACACCTCCGAGTTCATCTTCGGCGTCGACGAGGTCGTCGAGTACATAAGCGGCATCACGACGCTCCGACCGGGAGACGTCATCTCCACCGGCACGCCCGGCGGCGTCGGCATCTTCCGCGACCCGCCGGAACTGCTCGAACCGGGCGACAGCGTCGACGTGGAAATCGAGGGCATCGGCACGCTCACCAACCCGGTCGTCGCCGAGCGCGACGAGTAACCGGCCGCCGCACAGCGCAATTATTTATACGATATCCCGGTACTACCGACTATGAGCACGCACACAGACACCCGACTGAGAGACAAGCATATCGTCGTCACCGGCGGCGCGCGCGGCATCGGCCGCGGTATCGCGGTCCGCTGCGCCCGTGCCGGAGCCGACGTATCGATTTTCGACACGAAACCCGAGGTGGCCGCCGAGACCGCCGAACTCGTCCGCGAGGAGGGCGGTGAGGCCGCGGTGTACGAGGTCGACGTGACGGACACCGCGGGCGTCGAAACCGCCGTCGACGCCGCCATCGAGGCGCTCGGTGACATCCACGGTCTCGTGAACAACGCGGGCGTCCAGCAGGCCGTCCCGCTCCTCGAAACGACCGAAGACGACTGGGACCTCCACTTCGAGGTGAACGCCAAGGGGACGTTCCTCGTCTCCAAGGCCGTCGCCGCCCGGATGGTCGACCGAGACGTCGAGGGGAGCATCGTCAACATCTCGTCGGTCGGCGCGGAGCGACCGTTCGCCGGACAGGGCGCGTACGGCGCGTCCAAGGCGGCAGTCCTCGCCTTCACGACCGTGCTGGCGAAGGAACTGAGCGACCACGGCATCACCGTCAACGCGCTCAAACCGGGTACCGTCGAGACGCCGATGGTCGAGACGTGGCTCGACGAGCACGCCGAGCAGTCCGGTAAGTCGTCGGACGAAATCCTCGCGGAGACGCTCGACGCGCACATCCTCGACCGAATCGGCCAGCCCGAAGAAGTCGGCCACGTCGCGGTTCTCCTGCTCTCCGAGGAGGGCGACTGGATAACCGGCGAGTCCATCGCCGTCGACGGCGGTTACCTCAAACACTGACTTCGACGAGGAGGCGCCCGGTGACTCGCCCGCATAGGTCCGCGCGATATTTGTGGGTTCCGATCGTCTCCCCGTGAGCGAACCCGTCTTTTCGAACTGGTCCCTATCGCCCGAGTCGTCCGTCCCCCGCGCTCTTCGCGTCGATGCACGGTCGCCTCCGCCGGTCCGGCATCGTCGGATATAGATTACGTCAATGTTCGGTGACGGTCGCCCCGGAGGCGTGCCACGACGCGCGCCGCAGAGGGGAGCCAACCAGTCTGAGACGTCCGCCTCGCGCGTTCCTCTCGTTCGGAGGCGAGGTCCGGCTTCCGCCCGTGTGACCGCGGTTGCCAACTACACAACTGTTATATTGACGTGTCTCGTGGTAACATGTGGTCAGATCGGTCTGATCACGTGCGACCAGTATCCCGTGCGTCCAGCACGATAGCCATCAGTACGACAACCATCACGTACGCTCGGTGGCCGCCACGGAGTACACCTGCCAATCGGTACTCGCGGATATGCAGTGCGGCCGCCACCCGAGCACGACGTCCCATTGATACTCCATTTTTTGATGACCAACGTCCGGGTACGGCCGAGTCCGACTCGTCGGTCTGAGGGACACCGGTCCGCGCCACCGGCTCTTCGTTCGCGCTCTCGGTCCGGCACTGCCGGATACGTCCCCTTCGATTCAGTCCGTGGGCGCACCGCTCGGGCCGTCGAACCGGGCTCGAACCTGAAGATATTTTACGCTACCGTGTGAAATCCGGGTAATGGGTACCGATCAAAGCACGAACCGTCGCCTGAGTAAGGTAGAGCGGGTCATCGAGACGTACGACTTAGACGGGTTCGGCGAGCAACTCGCCGAGCGGTGGACGGCCCCCGAGGACAGCGATAGCCTCCGGGACCTCGCGGATCTGATGAACGAACGGGTGCTCGACGCCGCGCTGCGCGAGGCGGGCGAGGACGTTCTCGAAGGCGAGGTGGAGAACCTCTATACGCTTCTCACCGGCGACGAGACCACGGAGGGGATGCGCGTTCAGGCGAAGAACACGCTCCAGTCCCGCGGCGTCGACGTCGACCAACTGCTCTCGGACTTCGTCTCTCATCAGGCGGTCTACACCTATCTGACGGAGATTCGGGGCGTCTCGAAAGAGTCCTCGTCCGGAAACAGAATCGACAACGTCGTCGAGTCCATCCAGCGACTCCGCGGTCGACTGGTCGCGGTCATCGAACAGAGCCTGAGCTCGCTCCGCAACACGAGCAAACTCCGGCTCGGAGACTTCGACGTCCTCGTCGATACGCAGGTGTACTGCCGAGACTGCGGGACGCAGTACGAAGTCGTCGAACTGCTTCGGCGCGGCGGGTGCGACTGCGACGAAAGCACGTCGAACTAAACGATTACATACTTAGCTCTGTCACATTCCGCTCGATTCAACGGGTGATTTTATATTGATGTACCTATAGCATCAAGGTATGAGCTCAGAACAAGTGTCAAGATCCAAAGTCCACCTTTCGGTCGAGAACATCGGTGGCATTGACAACCTGTCAACGTCGTTCGAGCCGGGTGTGACGGTGTTGGCGGGTCGGAACGCCACGAACCGAACGTCGCTCTTGCGGTCCATCATGGCCGCACACGGGAGCGACGACGTCGCGCTCAAAGGCGACGCAGACGAGGGGTCGGTCGAACTCACGATCGGCGACGAGACGTACACCCGGACGTTCGAGCGACAGGGCGACGCGGTCATCTCCGGTGGGAACCCGGTCCTCGACGACCCGGACCTCGCTGACCTGTTTGCGTTCCTGCTCGAAACGAACGACGCCCGGCAGGCGGTCGCCCGCGGCGACGACCTCCGCGACCTCATCATGCGCCCGGTCGACGTCGAGTCGATAAACGAGCAGATCGAGTCGCTCCAGCAGGAGAAACGCGACATCGCCGACGAGCTCTCGACGCTCAGCAACCTCTCCGACCGCCTGCCGCAGCTCGAACGCCGGCGGACGAAGCTCGAAGACCAGATCGAGGAGAAAGAAGAGGAGCTCGCCGAGAAAGAAAAGGAGGTCGAGGAGTACGACGCCAGCGTGAGCGAGCGTCAGGAAGTCGAGAGCGAACTCGAATCCAAGCTCGGCGACCTCCGGAGCAAGCGCCGCGACATCAACGACGTCGACCGCCGCATCGAGACGGAGAAACAGAGCCTCGATGCGCTCGAATCCGAGGAAGACGAACTTTCGGACGACGCCGAGGACCTCCCCGAGGTCGTCGGCGGCAAGATCGACGAAATCGACTCCGAGATCAGCCGGCTCCGGACGCGCCGACAGGAGATTCAGTCGACCGTCAACGAGCTTCAGTCCGTGATTCAGTTCAACGAGGAGATGCTCTCTGGAACCTCCTCGGACGTCGTCGACGCGCTCCGAGACGCCGACGACTCCGGCGGGAGCGTCACCGACCAACTGCTCGGCGACGACCAGGTCGTCTGCTGGACGTGCGGCTCCGAGGTCGACAAGTCCGAAATCGAAGGGACGATCGAACGTCTCCGGACGCTCCGCGAGGAGAAACTCGAAGACAACCGCGAACACCGCGAACAGCTCTCCGAACTCGAAGACGAGAAGTCCACCTACGAGCGCCGCCAGCGCGAGCGCGACCGCATCGAGCGCCGCCTGTCTGAAATCGAAAGCGAGCGCGAGACTCGCCAGGAGCGCATCGAGGAGCTCAAGTCCGACCGCTCGGACCTCGAAGCCGAAATCGAGTCGCTCGAACAGACGGTCGACGAACTCGAAAGCGAGGAACACGGCGACCTGCTCGACCTCCACCGCGAGGCGAACCAGCTCGAATACGACCTCGGACGCCTCCGCAGCGACCTCGAAGACGTCGAAGACGAAATCGACGACATCGAGCGCAAACTCGACGAGCGCGACGAACTCGAAGCGGCCCGCGAGGACATCGAAGACGAACTCGAAGAGCTCCGGACGCGTATCAAGCGCCTCGAATCCGAGGCCGTCGAGGAGTTCAACACCCACATGGACGACGTGCTCGACGTGCTCGAATACGACAACCTCGAACGCATCTGGATCGAGCGCACCGAAAAGCGGGTTCGGGAGGGCCGAAGGAAGGTCACGAAGTCCGTCTTCGACCTCCACGTCATCCGGACGAACGAAGACGGCGTGAGCTACGAGGACTCCGTGGCGCACCTCTCGGAGTCCGAGCGCGAGGTGACCGGCCTCGTGTTCGCGCTCGCGGGCTACCTCATCCACGACGTCTACGAGACGGTGCCGTTCATGGTCCTCGACTCGCTTGAGGCCATCGACTCGAACCGCATCTCGCGGCTCGTGGACTACTTCGCCGACTACGCCGACTACCTCGTCGTCGCCCTCCTCGAAGAGGACGCGCAGGCCGTCGACAGCGCGTACCCGCGCTACTCGCCGGCGTAACGAGGTCGTTCTCGTTTTCTGTTTTTTCGCCCCCGAACTGTGCCGCGTCTCGGCCGGAGTGGTCCGTTTCGAGTTACACTAATAGCGATGTAACGTTGACCGGAGAACTGCGAGGACGACTGCGGCGCGTTCAGGAGAGCGCGATGCTCAGTTCGAGTTCCTCGGCGATGCCGAGGAGGACCTCGGTGAGACGGTCGAACTGCTCGCCTTTCATTCGGTTTGAGGGGCCGGCGACGCTCAGCGCGCCGAACACGTCGCCGTCCGGTCCCATGACGGGAGCGCCAACCGCGCGGACGCCGCTAATCTGCTCTTCGACGTTCAGCGCGTAGCCGCGCTCTCTGATCTCGTCGAGTTCGTCGAACAGCGCCTCCTCGTCGTGAATCGTCTGTTCGGTCTCCTTCGGGAGGCCGATCCGGTCGATGATTTCTCGGACCCGCTCTCGCGGCATATTGGCGAGAATGGCCTTCCCGCTCGCCGTCGAGTGGAGATAGACGCGCTTTCCCACCGTCGACTGCGTCCAGACGCCGTGTTTTCCGGGTGCGGTGTGGACGTACACGCCCCGCCCGTGCTCCTCGACGGTGAAAATCGAGCGCCGTTCCGACTCCTCGGAGAGGACGTTGGTGTAGTGTTCGGCCTTCCCGAATTTTCGTTTCCGCGTCCGGACGAAGTTTCCGAGACCGAGGAAGCGAAGCCCGAGATGGTACGTATCGCCCTCTTTAACCACGTATTCCTGCGCTTCGAGGGTCGTCACGTGGGTGTGTGCGGTGCTCGGCGCGATGTCGAGTTCGCGGGCGATTGCGGTCACGCCGGCCCCGTCGCGTTCCCTGAGCAATTCGACGATTCTGAGGGTCGTGACCGTCGTTTTGAGCGAGCGGTCGTTCGGGGTTTCGGTCATTACCTGCGGGTCGTCACCATTGCACATAGTCGTTTCGGCTCTCCCGAATACCAGTTGTTCGATGGCGAATGCGGGCCACGCTGTCGCCGAAACGAATCGTTTGTGAACGATACGCACGCTCTGTGGCCGGACCAGGGTGCGACGCCCCGGCCCAGAGACGGCGAGGTCGGCGACCGAAATCGGCAGAGAGCGGTACGGACGCATCCGAAAGGCGGGGGGTACGCCGCTCGCACGATTTCGGCGTCTCCCGGTGTTCGCATTCGTTCCTCGTGAATGGTCTCTTCTGTGGGCTAATCGGAGCCCGAACGTCCACCGGTCCGGAAGTGTTATTATCGTTTCTTCAGTCCTATCGCACGAGACGCAATGAACCACAACGAGACGTTCGAGGCGGTCGAGTCGCTGGAGGCGGAACTCGTCTCGCTCACCGAGTCGCTCTGGGAGACGCCCGAACTCGGGCTTCACGAGACCGAATCCGCCGAGTTGCTTTCGTCGGTCCTCCGCGACGCGGGATTCGACATCACCGAGGGCATCGGCGGGATGCCGACGGCGTTCAGCGCGACCTACGGCGAGGGCGACCCGCACGTCGGCATCCTCGGGGAGTACGACGCCCTGCCCGGGCTGTCCCAGACGGTGTCGTCGAGCAGGGAACCCATCGAAGTCGGCGCGCCGGGCCACGGCTGCGGACACAACCTGTTCGGCGTCGCCGGCGTCGGGG
>NZ_JPES01000104.1:0-64740 GCF_000730175.1 Haloferax sp. ATB1
GCGTCTGCCGCCCTCGCCCGCGAGCGCGTCCGCGAGGTGCTCGACGGGGCGTACGACCTCGAACGGCTCGCCTCCCGGTCGGCGTCCGGGAGCGCCGGCGCGTCCGACCTGCTGTCGGTCCGCGACACCCTCTCTGTGCTTCCCGCGCTCGCCGACGCCATCGAGGGGACCGAACTCGCGGACTCCCCGCTCGCGGACGTCGTCGCGCGGCCCGACCGAGACGCCGCGGCCGACCTCAGGGCGGAACTCGCCGATGCGCTCGCCGAGGACCCGCCGAAGACGGTCACACAGGGCGGGTTGTTCCAGAAAGGCTACGACGACGAACTCGACGACCTCATCGAGCGCCACGAGTCGGCGAAGTCGTGGCTCGACACGCTCGCCGACCGCGAGAAGCGGGCCCACGGCCTCTCGCACGTCACCGTCGACCGAAACAAGACCGACGGCTACTACATCCAGGTCGGCAAGTCGGTCGCCGACCAGGTGCCCGACCACTACCGGCAGATAAAGACGCTCAAGAACTCCAAGCGCTTCGTCACCGAGGAGTTAGAGGAGAAGGAACGCGAGATTCTCCGGCTCGAAGAGGCCCGCGGCGACCTCGAATACGAACTGTTCGAGGACCTCCGCGAGCGCGTTGCTCAGCACGCCGAACTCTTACAGGACGTGGGCCGGACCATCGCCGAAATCGACGCGCTGGCGTCGCTCGCCACCCACGCCGCCGGCAACGGCTGGACGCGCCCCGAACTCACAGACGCCGGGGCGCTCGACATCGAGGCCGGTCGCCACCCGGTCGTGGAGACGACGACCGACTTCGTCCCGAACGACCTGCACATGGACGACGAGCGCGGCTTCCTCATCGTCACCGGGCCGAACATGTCCGGCAAATCGACGTATATGCGGCAGGCGGCGCTCATCACGCTCCTCGCGCAGGTCGGCAGTTTCGTCCCCGCCCGCTCGGCGACCGTCGGCGTCGTCGACGGTATCTACACCCGCGTCGGCGCGCTGGACGAACTCGCGCAGGGCCGCTCGACGTTCATGGTGGAGATGCAGGAACTCTCGAACATCCTCCACTCGGCGACCGAG
This sequence comes from Haloferax sp. ATB1, assembly GCF_000730175.1. Lineage (NCBI taxonomy): Archaea > Methanobacteriati > Methanobacteriota > Halobacteria > Halobacteriales > Haloferacaceae > Haloferax > Haloferax sp. ATB1. The sequence goes on from NZ_JPES01000104.1 coordinate 1,081, forward strand.
GACTCGCTCGTCATCCTCGACGAGGTGGGCCGCGGGACCGCCACCTACGACGGCATCTCCATCGCGTGGGCGGCCACCGAGTATCTGCACAACGAGGTGCGCGCGAAGACGCTGTTCGCCACGCACTACCACGAACTGACGACCCTCGCGGACCACCTCGACCGCGTCGCCAACGTCCACGTCGCGGCCGACGAGCGCGACGGCGACGTGACGTTCCTCAGAACCGTCGTCGACGGGCCGACCGACCGGAGCTACGGGATTCACGTCGCCGATTTGGCGGGGGTTCCGCGCCCGGTCGTCGACCGCGCCGCCGACGTGCTCGACCGACTCCGCGAGGAGAAGGCCATCGAGGCGAAGGGCTCCGGCAGTTCGGAGCCCGTACAGGCCGTCTTCGACGTGGGAAGCGGGCAGATGAACGTCACCGAGGCCGGCGGCTCCGGCGGCGACTCGTCGGGCTCCGGCGCGCCCGCGAACGGTGCGACCGGAAACGGGTCGGTCGGTGCGCTCGCCGACGCGGGTTCCGAGACGGAGGCGGACGCCGCGGCCGCGCTGGACCCCGAAACAGAGGCCGTCCTCGACGAACTGCAATCGACAGACGTGAACGACACGTCGCCGCTGGACCTGATGGCGAAGGTGCAGGCGTGGCAGTCGAAGCTGGACGGCGGTGACGGAAAGTGAGCGACATCAGACAGCTCGACGAGAAGACCATCCAGCGCATCGCCGCCGGCGAGGTGGTCGAGCGACCCGCCTCGGTCGTCAAGGAGCTGTTCGAAAACAGCCTCGACGCGGACGCGACGCGCATCTCCGTGGCCGTCGACGCCGGCGGCGTGGAGGGCGTTCGCATCCGCGACGACGGCGTCGGCATGAGCGAGGAAGACCTCGAACTCGCCGTCCGCGAGCACACGACGAGCAAAATCGGCGACATCGAGGACCTCGAAGCCGGCGTCGGCACCCTCGGCTTCCGCGGCGAGGCGCTCCACACCATCGGCGCGGTGTCGCGGCTGACCATCCGGTCGAAGCCCCGCGGCGGCGACGTGGGAACCGAGTTGCAATACGAGGGCGGCGAGGTCGAGTCGATTCGACCCGCCGGCTGTCCCGAGGGGACCGTCGTCGAGGTCGACGACCTGTTTTACAACACGCCCGCCCGCCGGAAGTTCCTCAAGACGACGGCGACCGAGTTCGACCACGTCAACGCGGTCGTCACCCACTACGCGCTCGCCAACCCCGACGTGGCCGTCTCGCTCGAACACGACGACCGCGAGGTGTTCGCCACGGAGGGCCGCGGCGACCTGCAATCGACCGTGCTCTCGGTGTACGGCCGCGAGGTCGCGGAGTCGATGGTCCCGGTCGAACACGACGCCCCCGGCGTCTCCGTCTCGGGGCTCGTGAGCCACCCCGAGACGACCCGGAGCGCCCGCGACTACCTCTCGACGTTCGTCAACGACCGCTACGTCACCGACCGCGTGCTCCGCGAGGCCGTCCTCGACGCCTACGGCGGCCAACTCGACGCCGACCGGTACCCCTTCGCGGTGCTGTTCGTCGACGTCGCGCCCGACGCCGTGGACGTGAACGTCCACCCGCGGAAGATGGAGGTCCGCTGGAACGACGAGGCGGGCGTCAAGCGCGAGGTGACCGAGGCGGTCGAAGACGCCCTCCTGAGCCACGGTCTCGTCCGGTCGTCGGCCCCGCGGGGCCGGTCGAAAGCCGACGAGGCGGCTATCGAACCCGGTTCGTCGGACGACGACGCGGCGCAACTGGACCCCCACGAAGTCCGGGAGTCGGCGTCAGACGGCGAATCGGACGACGCGGAACCCACGTCAGCGCGGGACGTGCAGTCGGCGCGGGAGGCTCGGGAGTCACGAGCGGCCCGCGAGTCGGGCGCTCGGGCGAACTCGGACGCGACCGCGACCGACGACGCCGACCCGGACACCACGCCTGCAACTGAACGGGGGGCGGGAGTCGGTTCCGACAATTCGGCTGACAGCGACGCGTCCGGTTCGACTACCGAGACGCCCGCCGAATCGCCCGCTCAGACCTCGAACCCGTCGTCCGCGCCGCCGACGCCGCCCCGCGAGTACGACCTCGCGCCGGGGCCGGAGACGACAGAACAGTCGTCGCTTTCGACCGACGACGGGGACGAATCTGAACCGACGCCGGACGCGGCGTCGTCGGCCGAGTCGGAGGGGGAGGAAAACGCGTCCCGAAGCCCTCCCTCGCGCATCGCCGCGCCGACGACCCAGCGCGACCTCTCGGGCGAGGAGGCGGACCTCTCGCCCGAGTTCGACTCGCTGCCGTCGATGCGAATCATCGGCCAACTCGCGGACACCTACATCGTCGCCGAGACCGACGAGGGGCTGGTCCTCGTCGACCAGCACGCCGCCGACGAGCGCGTGAACTACGAGCGCCTGAAGGGCGAGGTCGAAGGCGACACGCCGACGCAGGCGCTGGCCGAGTCGGTCGACCTCGAACTCACCGCGCGGGAGGCGGCGCTGTTCGAGGAGTACCGCGAGGCGCTGGCGCAGGTGGGCTTCCACGCCGGGCGAACCGGCGAGCGGACCGTCTCGGTGCGGACCGTGCCGGCGGTGTTCGACGCCGCGCTCGACCCCGAACTGCTCCGCGACGCGCTGACGGCGTTCGTCCGCGAGGAGGTCGACGGCGGCCGGAAGACCGTCGACGCCGTCGCCGACGAACTGCTGTCCGACCTCGCGTGCTACCCCTCGATTACGGGCAACACGTCGCTCCGGGAGGGCTCCGTGCTCGACCTGCTCGCGGCGCTCGACGACTGCGAGAACCCCTACGCCTGCCCCCACGGCCGACCGGTCATCGTCGAGTTCGACCGCGACGAAATCGCCTCGCGCTTCGAGCGCGACTACCCCGGCCACGGCGGGCGGCGAAGCGAGGAGTAACCGAGCGGGTCGGTCGCGTTGCCCGCCGCTGTCCGCGACCCGGCCGCCGATTCTCGGAAGCGATAGCATCGGCGAGGATTCAAGTCCGGGCACCGAGACGGTGGAGGCGATGAACCCGCTGGTCTTTCTGGGCATCTGCTTCGGGCCGCTGGTGCTCGTCGTCTCGTACCTCTTCACCGCGGCGACGGGGCCGAGCGTGCCGCCGTGGGCCGACGCGGTCGGGCAGGCGATTCGGCTTTACGGGACGGCGGCCGCCGTGGTCGTCGGGCCGCTGGCGCTCCACGTCGACCGACTCGACCTCGCCCGCGAGAGCGACTGGGTTCCCTCACCCGTGTACTACCTCGTGGCGGTTCCGTTCCTGAGCATCCCCATCGCGTTCATCTACCTCGTCAGACGGTTGACCTCCGCGTGACCCGGCCGGGAGGGCGGCCGAATCGACCGCGGGCGCTTCGTTCGACGGCAACGCCGGAGGTTTATATCGCGCCCGCGAACGGCCTCTCATGACCGCATTCGTGACCTTCGGCGAGACGATGCTTCGGCTGTCGCCGCCGCGTGGCGAGCGACTCGAAACCGCCCGCGAACTCGAAGTGCAGGCGGGCGGCGCGGAGAGCAACGTCGCCGTCGCCGTCGCCCGACTCGGACGGGACGCCGCGTGGTGCTCGAAGCTCCCGGACTCGCCGCTCGGCCGGCGAATCGTCAGCGAACTCCGGAGCCACGGCGTCGACACCGACGGCGTCGTCTGGGCCGACGACTCCCGACAGGGGGTGTACTACCTCGAACACGGGGCGGCCCCGCGCCCGACGAACGTCGTCTACGACCGCGCCGACGCGGCCGTGACGACGCTGGAGACGGACGAGTTCGACCTCGACGCCGTCCGCGACGCCGAGGTGTGCTACACGACCGGCATCACGCCCGCGCTCTCCGAGACGCTCCGCGAGACCACGGCCGACGTGCTCGACGCGGCGCGGGACGCCGGGACGATGACCGCCTTCGACCTGAACTACCGGACGAAGCTCTGGTCGCCCGAGGAGGCCGCCGAGGCCTACCGCGAACTGCTCGGCTCCGTCGACCTGCTTTTCGCCGCCGAGCGCGACGCGGCGACCGTCCTCGGGCGCGACGGCGACGCCGAGTCGGTCGCTCGCGGCCTCGCCGAGGACTACGACATCGAAACCGTCGTGGTCACTCGCGGCGAGGAGGGATCGCTCGCCGTCTCCGGCGGAACGGTGTCCGAACAGGGCGTCTACGAGGCGGAGACGTTCGACGCCATCGGGACCGGCGACGCCTTCGTCGGCGGCTACCTCGCCAAGCACCTCGCCGGCGGGAGCGTAGCCGAGTCGCTGCAGTGGGCGTCGGCGACGGCGTCGCTCAAGCGGACTATCGAAGGGGACATCGCCATCGTCAATCCCGAAGACGTCGAGCGCGTCGTCGCCGACGAGGGCGACGGCATCTCGCGGTAACGCCGACGGGCGAGGAGACGACCGGACGGCCGACCGGCAGGCGTATTTCCGTCCGTCCAGTAGCCGCCGATATGGAGGTCACGACGACCGGCCGGTTCCGGGTCTATCGCAGTCCGCGCGACGGAGACGAACTCCTCTTGCTCGAACTCCCCGAGGAGCGCGTCGACTGGACCGACCCGGCCGTCGAGACCGACGCCGACGACGCCTACTCGCCGACCTACGTGCCACAGACCGGCTACAACGGCGACCTCGCAGAGCGCGTCTCGGCGCTCGAACCCGGCAACGAAATCGAGGCCACGCTGACGCTGGGACGACGGCGACCCGCGCTTTGCGGACGTGTGAGCGAGTCCGTCGACCGGACCCGATTCCAGCGATTCGTCGGTGCCGCGACGGGGCTGTTCGAGGCCGCCCGCGAGACGTGGCGGGCGACCGGCGACGGCGAGGCCATCGGCTCGCGCGTCACCTACGGCACCGACGGCGACCCGAACGCCGTGCTCTACGCCTTCGCGAAACAGCCCGGCGCGCGCGACCTGTTCGACGAGTTCGGCGACGGCGTCGTCCCGCTGGACCCGCTTTTGGACCGCCTCGACGACGAGACCGACGCGCCGGACGCGCCCCGCGAGGTGTTCGTCCTGCGCCCCCTCGACGAGGAGTTCGTCCTCGTCGCCATCGCGCTCGACCGCGAGGGGCTGTTCGCGCGGACGATGCGCGACACCTACTGCTGACGCCGCGGTCGCCGCCAACTCCCACCGCGACTCGCTCGGTCACGCGGGGCCGTCGTCGGCGTCGCTCGACGCGCGGGACCCGCACTCGGAACACCGGTAGACGGTTCGCCAGCCGCCGCCGGTGACGTACCGCCGCCGAAACGAGTGTCTCGCGCCGCATTCGTCGCAGACCGTCGGCGGCCCGTCCGGGTCGTCCGAGTCGTGCATACGCCGAGTCGTGGCGGAGACGACCTAACTGTCACGCCGGCGGGCGTCGGCGTCCCGTCGTTTCCGAGCGTCGAGCGGTCGAAAGGGAGTCCGGCCGGTTGCGAAGGGCGGGGGACGGGAAATCGACAGAAAAGCGGGGCGACGAAGCGCGTCAGCGCTCCTGTGACCAACGCTGGTAGACCGCGGAGCCGCCGAGGACGGCGAAAACGAGCGCGGCGAGGGCGGGCGCGCCGACGTTCGAGACGACGGGGACGCCGACGACGACGGCGATCATGAGGACGATTCCGAGCGCGGCGAGGGCGGCGTAGTACTCGCTCCACGAGAGTTCGCCCTCGGGGACCACTTCCATGTAGACCGTCACGTCGCCGGCCTCGGCCAGCGAGACGACCTTCGACTCCTCGTCGTAGGTCACGATGTCGAGCTCGGCGAGCTTCGGGATGTGGGTCTGTTGCAGCGAGACGTAGGCGCTCTGTCGGATGTTTCGCGGCGGCGGCGACTCCCCGGTCTCGGCTTCCGCGATGCGCTCCGAGAGTTCTCGGAGGGTCAGGTCGCCGCCTTGGAGGAACTCGATGGCCATCCGACGGCGGTCGTTACTCAGTACCTCGTGAATTCGCGTCTCGGAGAGTCCGGGTTCGGATGTTGTCGCCATACGAGGATTCGATCGATTTGTGACTGGTCGCTTCTCCTATATCAACAGTTCGCCTCCGGTATCTGAATCGAAAACGCCGACGGCGGCAGAACACCCGGACGAAACCCCCGTCAGCCGCGGTTTCGACGCGAATCGGCGACCGATATCCGCGGCGGGGTCGGCCAACAGATACATCAGGCACCGTTCCCCCGTCGCGGCGCGAGCGAAGACGATTCGGGGAGCGATACGAATCTTTAATAGGATTACCCATCGGAGTTAATATATGACCGTCGTCAGCGTCTCCATGCCGGAGGAGCTTCTGGAACGAATCGACTCGTTCGCCGGCGAGCACGGCTACACGGGGCGAAGCGAGGTCGTCAGGGAGGCGGCCCGAAACCTCCTCGGCGAGTTCGAAGACAAGAAGCTCGAAGACCGCGAGCTGATGGCCGTCGTCACCGTCATCTTCGACTACGAGACGACCGCCGTCGAAGAGCGGATGATGGGCCTGCGACACGAGTACGAGGGCCTCGTGAAGTCGAACTTCCACAACCACGTCGGCAACCACTACTGCATGGAGCTGTTCGTCCTCGAAGGACAGCTCTCGGACATCTCGACGTTCGTCGGGAAGATTCGCGCGACCCGCGACACGCTGAGCGTCGACTACTCGGTGATGCCGGTCGACGAGTTCACGGGCATCGTCGAGGACTGACGGTTCGGGACAACCGCCGCCGGGGACGACGCCGACGAGAAGACTCAACAGGCCGCGGCGACGACATCCGTCGATGAGCGACGCCGTCCCCATCGTCATCTACACGCGCACGGAGTGCCACCTCTGCGACGAGGCGGAGGCGACCGTCCGCGACGTCGCCGCGGAGGCGGACGTCCCGGTCGATATCGACCTCGTGAACGTCGACGCCGACGACGAACTCCGCGAGACGTACGGCGAGCGCGTGCCGTACGTCTACGTCGACGGCCGACCCGCGTTCAAGTTCCGCGTCGACGCCGACCGGCTCAGGGAGAAACTGACCGCGGCGCGGTCGCTCGACTGAATCGACGGGACGGGAGGAGACGGGGCGAAACGGGCCTACGCCTATCACCTCGGCGCGCCTTTTGGTACCCATGGAAGCTGATAGACGACTCCTTCGAGGGGCGCGGGAGCGGCTCGACGGGTGGACGTACACGGCCCGCGACCGGGCCTACCGCGAGCTGTTCGCCGGGGACGACGCCGCCGTCACGGCCGAGGAGCGACCAGCTTCTCGACGAGGTGGACGCGGAACTCGCGGGCGACGGCGAGCGACGGGCTACTGGGGCACGGACGAGTACGCCGTCGTCATGGGACATCCGAAGAACCACCCGATTTCGGTCGTCTGCACCCGACACCCCGACGATTCCGGCGTCGTGGTCCCGGGGCGGCGAGAGCCTGACCGAGCCGGAGCGAGAGCAGTTCAACGACCTCCTGTGGGACTACTGCGAGCGCGTCCGCCGGTACGTCCAAGACGAGGTCAACGAGTTCGTCGGCGTCGCGGGCGTCCCCGAGGAGTAGTTCGAGGGCGATGCGCGTCATCCACCCGGCGGACCACCGGACTTGCTACCGCTGCGGCGAGCGCGCCGACGTGGCCGTCGCCCGCGGCCACGACCTGCGGTACAGCTGTTGGGACTGTTCGTACGCGCTTCTCGAACACGGCGGCGTCATCGTCGCCGGCGAACTGGGAAAGTCTCGCCCACGGTCGCCGTGAGCCGCGGCCCCCTGTAGATGGTACCGTTCTGCCCCTCCGTTCGCCTCGATTCCGACGACGTGAGAACGAGTCCCGTATTCAAGCCCGCGGAGACCCTACCTGTCGACCATGAGCGATGGAGATACGCTGGACGCCATCCGTGAGTTCGAACACGGCGGAACCACGTACAAGATGGCGGACCTGACTGTCCTCGAAGAACAGGGCCTCTGCGAACTCGACAGGCTGCCGGTGAGCATCCGCATCCTGCTGGAGTCGGTGATTCGGAACGTCGACGGCGACATCGTCACCGAGGAGGACGTGCGAAACGCCGCCTCGTGGGAGCCGGACGTGCCGAACGTCGAAGTCCCGTTCACGCCGTCCCGCGTGGTGCTACAGGACCTGACGGGCGTGCCCGCGGTCGTCGACCTCGCGGCGCTCCGGTCGGCGGCCGACCGCGCCGGCAAAGACCCGAGAATCGTCGAACCCGAGGTGCCCTGCGACCTCGTCATCGACCACAGCGTGCAGGTGGACTTCTTCGGCTCGCCCGACGCCTACGAGAAGAACGTCGAACTGGAGTACGAGCGCAACGCCGAGCGCTACAAGGCGCTCAAGTGGGCGCAGAACGCCTTCGACAACTTCAGCGTCGTCCCGCCGGGCACGGGCATCGTCCACCAGGTGAACCTCGAACACCTCGGGCGCGTCGTCCACGACCGCGAGTGGCGCGGCGACCGCTGGCTCCTCCCCGACACGCTCGTCGGCACCGACAGCCACACGCCCATGATAGGCGGCATCGGCGTCGTCGGCTGGGGTGTCGGCGGCATCGAGGCCGAGGCGGCGATGCTCGGCCAGCCCATCACGATGAAACTCCCCGAGGTCGTCGGCGTCAGACTCGACGGCGAACTCCCCGAGGGCGCGACCGCGACCGACCTCGTGTTGCACGTCACCGAACAGCTCCGCGAGGTCGGCGTCGTCGACCGGTTCGTCGAGTTCTTCGGCCCCGGCGTGGGGAACCTCTCCGTCCCCGACCGGGCGACCATCTCCAACATGGCCCCCGAACAGGGGTCGACTATCAGCGTCTTCCCGGTCGACGAGGCGACGCTGGACTACCTCGAACTCACGGGCCGCGAGCCCGAACACATCGAACTCGTTCGCGAGTACCTCGACGCGCAGGGCCTCTTCGGCGAGCAACACCCCGAGTACACGGAGACGGTGGACGTCGACCTCTCGGCGGTCGAGCCGAGCCTCGCCGGGCCGAAGCGCCCGCAGGACCGCGTCCCGATGGGCGACATGAAGACGCACTTCCGGAAACTGCTCCACGGCGAGTTCGAGGAGGTCGTCGACGACGTCGACGAGGAGGCAATCGCCCGCTGGCTCGGCGAGGGAGGCGACGGCGGCGACGGCGAACTCGCGGGCGACGGCGGGACGCTGACCGAGACGCCCGAGGCGGCACCCGAGGAGCCCGACCTCGGCGAACTGACGAAGCGCGTCGAGGTCGACCTCGACGGCGAGACGGTCGAAATCGGCCACGGGAGCGTCGTCGTCAGCGCCATCACGTCCTGTACGAACACCTCGAACCCCTCGGTCATGGTCGCCGCGGGGCTCCTCGCGCGCAACGCGCTGGAGAAGGGGCTCGACGTGCCCGACTACGTCAAAACGAGCCTCGCGCCGGGCAGCCGCGTCGTCACGGAGTACCTGAAGAAGGCAGATCTGCTCCCGCACCTCGAAGCGCTCGGCTACGACGTGGTCGGCTACGGCTGTACGACCTGCATCGGCAATGCCGGGCCGCTGCCCGAACCCATCGAGAACGCCATCGACGAACACGGCCTGTGGACGACGAGCGTCCTCAGCGGCAACCGCAACTTCGAGGCGCGCATCCACCCGAAGATTCGCGCGAACTACCTCGCAAGCCCGCCGCTCGTCGTCGCCTACGGCCTCGCCGGACGGATGGACATCGACCTCGAAACCGACCCGCTCGGCACCGACGACGAGGGCAACGCCGTCTACCTCGCCGACATCTGGCCGGACGCCGACGAGATTCGAGAAACGATTCACGACAGCGTCGATCCGTCGATGTTCCGCGAGAAGTACGCCGAGGTGTTCGAGGGCGACGAGCGCTGGGAGGCGCTCGAAGCGCCGACCGGCGACGTGTACGACTGGGACGACGAGTCGACCTACATCCGCGAGCCGCCGTTCTTCACGGACTTCCCGCTGGAGAAACCCGGCGTCTCCGACATCGAGGACGCCCGCTGTCTCCTGACGCTCGGCGACACGGTGACGACCGACCACATCAGCCCCGCCGGGCCGTTCGGGTCGAAGCTGCCGGCCGGCCAGTGGCTCATGGACCACGGCGTCGACCCCGTGGACTTCAACACCTACGGCTCCCGCCGCGGCAACCACGAGGTAATGATGCGCGGAACGTTCGCCAACGTCCGCATCGAAAACCAGATGCTCGACGACGTGGAGGGCGGCTACACGATTCACCACCCGACGGGCGAGGAGACGACCGTCTTCGAGGCCAGCCAGCGCTACCGCGAGGAGGAGACCCCGCTCGTCGTCCTCTCGGGCGTCGAGTTCGGGACCGGTTCCAGCCGCGACTGGGCGGCCAAGGGCACGGACCTCCTCGGCGTCCGCGCGACCATCGCCGAGAGCTACGAGCGCATCTACCGCGACAACCTCGTCGGCATGGGCGTCCTCCCGCTCCAGTTCGAAGACGGCGACTCGTGGGAGTCGCTCGGCCTCGACGGCTCCGAGCAGTTCGACATCCGCGGCCTCGACGACGGCCTCGAAGTCAACGACGAACTGACCGTGGTCGCCACGACGGACGACGGAACCGAAATCGAGTTCGACGTGACCGCGCAGGTCGGCACGCCCGCCGCGGTGACGTACGTCGAAAACGGCGGTATCCTCCACTACGTGCTCCGTCGGCTCCTGACCGAGAACTGAGTCAGGACGCTGCGTCGGAGAACTGAGTTAGGGGACTGAGTCGGACCGGCGGCCGGCCGCCTCCGACCCACGCGTCGGACTCACCGAGAATCACGAACCGCCGAAGACGCGTAGATTCATCAGCCACGGAGTGCTATGTGATGGCATGGCAACCGTGACACCCGCGGTCCGCCCGACGTGGACGGACCTCATGCGTCGCGGAGCGGCGACCGCGGCGGTCGCAACCGTCGCGAACGCGCTCCTCTTGACGCTCGTCCTCGAAACGGGCCTCGTCGAACCGTTCGCACCGCTTTCGTACCCGCCGGTCGTGTTCCTCTCGGCCACCGGTGCGGTCGCGGCGACGCTCGTCTACGGGCTGCTCGCGGGCCGCGTCGCGGACGCGGACCGGACGTTCTTCAGGGTCGCCGTCGCGGTGCTCGTGGCGTCCTTCGCACCCGACCTCGGACTCCTGTACGTCGACCCCGGAGCGACGGTGCCGGGCGTCCTCGTACTGATGCTGATGCACGTCGTGGTCGCGGCGGTCTGTGTGGCGTCGCTCACCGAACTCGGCTGGGGCGTTCCGGAGGGGAAACGCCCGGACGCGACCGACGAGTGACCGACTGACGTTCGACGCGTCGGCACTCCCGTGTCACTTCCATTTAGGATGGCCTAAAAACCGAAGACACTATGTTGTTTTAGGTTGGCCTAAATGGTATGACCAGAGCGGATTCCGAGGCAACCGCGGCGACGGCACCCTCGCAGGGAGACTGAGATGAACACTGAGCGCACCGCGGGCGTCAGGGACGCGCTGGACCGCGTCGAACGCGAGCGCGAACAGGTGCTGGCGAAGCGGCGGGCAGTCGAGCGGTTCGAACGGCGCGTTCGAAAGCTCGCAACACAGTCGGACCACCCGCCGGCAGGGACGGCCCGAGCGACCGCGTGCGGGACCGCGCCAGTGCCGACGGCGACGCGACGAGACGCCGGCGCTGGGCCGGGGCGACAGCGGGTCCGTGAGCTGTTCGCGGAGACGATACGGCCTCACAGCGTCTCCGACGTTAACGGGTCCGAGCCGCTCGCGGTGACGATTCGCGAGGAGTTCGGCCCGGAGGTCGCGACGGTGCTCTCCCCGGACGCCGGGAGCCGCTTTACACCGGCGGTCAAGGAGGCGGTCGTGTCGGCGGCGACGGACCGGAAACGGGGCCTCGACGGGATGTGCCGGGCGCTCAACGCCGAGGAACGGTCACTCCGAGCGGCGCTCGCCGTGCTGGACGAGTGCGAGAACTGGCTGGGGCGGGCGGACGCGACGCCGCTTTCGGAACTGGGATTCGACGCTCTCCGGTGGCGTCACGAGACGCTCGCTGAGCACCGGGAAGCGTGTGACCGGGTGGTCCGCGAGCGACAACGGCATCTCGACGGTGCGACCCGCCACACCGCGTCGGTCGAAATCGACCACCGGTTTCTCGCTGAGTATCTCTACGAGGACCGCGCGACCGACTATCCGGTCTTGACGGCCGCGGCCCGCGTGGTGGGCGTCTGCGTGGATTGTCAGCGGGCCGTTCGCGACCACCTCGTCCGCCGCGTATGATCGGCGCGCCGCAGTACCTCCTCACGCTGTACATCGCCGAGCGGGAGGACGGCGAGGAGACGCCGATTTCGCCGGGCTACGTCGCCGACGCGCTCGACCGCTCACCGCCCGCTGCGACGGAGCGCCTCCAGAACCTCGACGCGAAGGGGCTCGTTCGCTACGAGCCCTACGAGGGCGCGACACTCACTGACGAGGGCCGCGACGCCGCCGAAGAACTCTACGACACCTACCGCATTCTCTCGCGGTTCTGTCGGGACGTACTCGGCGTCGACGACCACGAGGACGAGGCGATGCAACTGGTCGGAAACGTCAGCCCGACGGTTGCCGAACGGCTCGCGGCGACGCTGCTTCGCGGGGGCGACAACCGCGGCGAAGCGACCGAGGCGGCCGAATCGGCGTCGCAACCCTCTCCCGACAGCCCCGCGAGTTGAACGCGTCGCGGTAAACTCGGCCCGATAATGATGATTGTCAACAAATGCCACGCAAATACCGCCGCGGAACCGCACCCTTTTTGTTTTAGGTTTCCCTAAACCCTCGTAATGGCCGCTGGTACGCAGTCGAACGCTGAATCCGCGTCGGAACCGGACCGACCCGACTCCCCCGAGATATCCGTCTGCAAGGGCGGTCCGGGGAAATCGGTGTTCATGGAGTCGGGCAACAGCGACGGCTGGATTTCGAGCGACGTGACCGTCGACGTGACGCGATAGCGTCCCGTTCGAACCGGAGCGCACGCGACGCGAACGTGAAGAGCGCGGTGGCTACGGCTCGCGAATGTCACGGCGACAAAAAGCGTCGAACGTCGGAACGGGGGCGTCGTCCTCCGACGCGTCGGCGGCGGTGCTTACTGGACGAGCGTGTCGTCTTCGAGGTAGTGGTCGATGACGTGGGCGTGTTCTTCGATTTCGATGAGTTGCTCGCGGAGCATGTGCGCCGTCGCGTGGTCGCCGAGACCCGCGGCGAGTTCGATGTGTTCGCGGTAGCTCTCGATGATGTCGCCGTACATCTCGAGGTCGTTCGAGAGCGACGTGCGGATGTCGTAGACGTCCTCGTCCTCGGGCTCGACGGTTGCCGCCTCGCTCAGCGCCGGCATGCTGGCGTGGGGGACGCCGCCGATGGACTGGAGGCGCTCTGCGATTTCGTCCGCTGCCTCCTCGACTTCCTCGTAGGCCTCTTGGAGGAACTCGTGGATGCGGAGGTGCTCGGCGCCCTCGACGTTCCAGTGGTGCTTGTGGAGTTGGTGGTAGAGGACGTACGCGTCTGCGAGGTCGGTGTTCAGCGCTTCGATTATCTGTTCGGCCTTCTCGGTGTCGAGCCGAACGGGGTTGTCGCCGACGCTACCTGCTTCCTTGAGGACGGACTTCTGCGTGCTCATTACAATCAGTAGTTGGGGCTGAGGCCACTTAATACTTATCCGAGAACAAACAATTTTTCGTGTGGCCTAAAACGTCGTTTGCTAAATCAGCTAGATTGCTTCTAAAACGCTGAGTCATGCGTGTGAGAAGGACACACGGCGCGGAGCGACGAATCTACTTGTCGGCGAGAGATAGACCAGATATACCACATCTATTATGTATTTTTGAGCGGTTGGCGCGACGTCTCGTGGGGTGTCGATTTACGCGGCTCACTACCGGTTCGTTACTCCGGTCGAAGACGGGCGGCGCTGGAGCGCGGCCAGAACGGGGTTCGCAGGTAGTCGCCCGACCGCTGCCGTCGGCTCTACAGACTGGGGGGCGGCGGCGGGATCCGTCAAGAGATTCGTTCGACTCACGTCTATCGAGCGGAACACTCGTGTTTCGAACGGTCGGGACAGAGGCGGTATCGTACAGAATCAGACGATGCGCTGTAGGCTCGGTTCCGTGTGGAGAACGTATGGGCCCTATGGGTTTTGACATATTGGACTCTCGCCCGACCCACGTGGCCCGGAAGTGCGTATTTAAACATCCTTACAAATCGTCCGGGATGAAGTCTTGTCGGCGGCGCATGCGCTGGCGAGACGAAGCACGGTCGTAGTGCTTCTCCAGAACCGTCTCGCTCACATCACCACGGTCGGACAGCACCTCCCGAGGAGTACCGGCATCGCGATACGCAGTAATCGAGCCAGCACGGAACGGGTGCGACGAAACCGAGAACGGACACGTACTCGCGTGTTCCAAATACGTCGCGTCGCAGTCCTCGATGTCCCGGTCGTCCGGGCAGCCCTCGCCGATCTCGCACGGACGCGTCCACTTGTAGCACCACATCCGAATCGTCGTCGTCGACGGCCGGCCGTGACTCGTCGTAATCAGCGGAGCCCGCCCGTGCTCGTCGGTCACCCGGTCGCGGTGCGGACCGTCGATGTACTCCCCGACGACCTTCGCGACGTGCGGCTTCAGCGATACGTCGCGTTCGCCGTGCGTCCCGTTCTTCAGGCCAGTCCCAGTCGCCGGTCGATGCCGGAAGCACAGCGCGTTTTCCTCGCGGTCGAAGTCAGACACGTCGAGCGCCCGCAGTCCACCGAGCCGGCACGACGTTCTCCAGAGAAGCAACAGCGCGACGTGTTCCACGGTCGCGTACTCCCAGCGATTGAGGTAATCGAGAATCGAGCGCGCACGTTCGGCCTCGAGCACAGCATCCGAAACGCCCTCGCCGTCGTCAATCCGAGGAATCCGAATGCGTTCGGCGAGTTCCTCCGAGACGCCCTCGATGTCAGCGATGAAGCTCAGGAACGTCCGAAGCGTCGAGACCTGCCCTTTCATCGTCACCGCGGCGCACGGTTCGTCGCCCTCGAAATTCTCCTCACGCTTGAACACGCGGTACGCGTGAACCGTCCGCAGGTCCACGTCGTTCATGTTCATCACTTCGCCCGACCCGTGGTCCGGCGACTGGAGCCAGCGGACGAACGATTTCAGTCGGTACCGGTGGGACTGGAGTGTGTCGTCTGAGAGGTCGTATCGACGAGCATCGAGGTAGTACGACATCGCCGACTCCGGAGTAATCGGGTCGAGCTCGTCGCTCATCGAATCACCTCCGAACCGGATTCACTTCCGGCCCATTCGCTACGCTTACAACCGGGGTACGATAACTGAATCATGGCTTCCATTGTGAGGCCGCGGTCCGGGTCGAGGGCGCTGCTTTTGGTAGGGTACGCGCCCTCGAAAGGGACCGTCAGCCGGGTAATCCATTCGAGGGGGCTAGGTAAAGTACTGAGCCATAGCCGCGGAGTGAAAGTGTACGTTTGAGCGAAAGTGAAACTGATTTCTGTCAGTCTGTCAACAGCCGTCCGTCGTGGGGCTTCAATAGCCCGAGTCGTGTAGGCAAACATGCTTCCGTACCTCGATTACGGGAGCCACCGCGGGCCGGTGTTGCATCACCGGGTCCGCTTCTGACGCCGACTGAACAACAGTCAACGTCGCGTGTAGCTTCCGATACCAACAGGACTGTAGGTGAGTGACTTAATACTTACCCACAATTCTGAAGGTTTTAGATACAAATTAATACGAAGTTCGTAGTGATGAAAATAGATTTACTATATCAATGTAGTTGTAATCCATGCGCGTTCCTCTTGCCGACTGGATGACGCCTGCGGACAGGTCGATACTGGAGCGACTGCAGAACGAGGGGAACGACGAACTCGTTCTTACACCAGCCCTGATTGCAGAGAACACCGATTATGCACGGACAACCGTCCGCGAACATCTTGGGACACTCCTTGACCACGAGCTGGTCGAGTACCACGACGAGGAGCGAGCAATTTACCGACTTTCTGAGAAAGGTCGTGCCTATCTCGCCGGAGAGATCGACGCCGCCAAGTTAGAGAACAGCGAGTGAGCAAGCACCCACCACCCTTACCCGTAAAGGGGGCGGGTGGCTGGGTGAGTTGTACAGATATGTCATCAATCAGTTTCAATGGAATGGTAGATTTGGTTTGAATTAGCAAAGATGGTTTTTTGCCAATATTTCCACAGTTCGATTACTCCTGATCATCCCCTCTCAAGGCATCAGCAACTTCAACTGGAAGAGAATCGCCATATTCTTTCGTCTTATCGCTAGATGTATAAATGCTCATTCGCAGAGATAGTCCTTGGACAGACCAGTTATTGTACTCTTCTGGAAGATCTACGTTGTATATCTCAGATAGTTCTTGTCCAATTATTTGTAGAAGCATCCCGGTTGTTAGAAAGAGCAAGATAGTTATCGGAATTGAACTTGAATAGTATGCAAATTGCACACCAAAAGAGGGATTTTGTAAGGACTCTCCCAGAACAGCGACAGAGATTCCTGCAATAAATGACGCTGGGAGGACAATAGCTTTTAAACCCACAATCCACTTAGTTTGTGTCCATGTTTTGTGTAAACTGATTTTATTTCTAGAATTCTTTACCGATGATGAAACTACACCATTGAATTTCCCAAGAATGGCACCGAATGAGGCACCAGTGAGTATTAAGGTCAATGTTATTATGAAAATAGATGTGTCTGAAGAAGTCACGTAGACGACGATATATGCGAAATAGACAAGGATAGCTGACGCCCAGAAGACGAATACCAAGAATATCTTACCTAATTTGAGAAGTATTCCACCGTATCTATTCCTTGACCATTTTGTCAGAATGGTACACCAAACAGCCACCGGTGGTGAAGTCAAAAGTGCTGTAACCGTTGGAGAAGGGGCATCTCTACTTGATGAACGTAATGCCGCTGTCGCCACTACGGAGAAGAGAGCAGCATTGATTGCGTAATCTCTAGGCGAATCAATTGCTGCGACATCGGTCCACAAAAAGGTGAGATTTAGAAACAGATTTGAAATAAATTCTAAAGGAGGGATTGGCAAATCAAGGGCTCTGGTGAATCGCCATACAGCGGTTGATTTGGCTATGTTGCGGCACGCTTGATGTTGTGAACGACACATTTCAAAACGAGTTCACGAAATTCACGGTACCACGTTCGCGCTCGCACGGCGTCGCCGTGCGTGCGCTTGATCGACGAGAAGACAGTCTCACACATCGATCTCTGGCGGTATCGAGGCCCATCGACCCGCGCGTTATGCGCGTGGTCGATGGGCCGGAAAATACGATGTTTAATCAGCGGTCTCACGCCTTCCTCGCGTAGTTTCTCGCGTAAATCCATCCAGTCGTAGCCTTTGTCGGCGGCGAGGCTGTGCAGGTCGCCTGCGTTGCGGCAGGCGACCTGCCAGCCGAGTTGTGTGTCGTGGGTTTTCTCGGTCGTACAATGAACGTCGAGAACAGCTTGGGTTTGAGTATCGACGAGAGCCGTCGCTTTGAGTGTCTGAACGCGATAATTCGTGCGGCGGCAGTAGTGCTTGCTAGCGTTTTCGCGGTCGAAAAAGGTGGCATCGATGGCGGCGTGACCCGAGGGGTCGTGCAACTGCGCCGACAGGCGCAGCAGCACTCGCCAGACCTTCATCTGAAACCTATCAAACGCCTTAACGAGCGTCGAGTGATCAGGGAGATCGCCCTCTTCGAGGCCGATCTCGGCGAGAATATGCGGCATTTCGCTCAGCAGATCCAGTGCGTTGCGGTACGACTCATCGAGGTAAATCCGCAGACAGTGCAGTGATACGAGAGCGTAGTCGGCGAAGCCGCCACCCCCTTCGGGGGCGGCGACTTCGCCTCGGTCACCAACAACATTTTTAGCCAACGTGACCGCTTTGCTCGTGAAGCGGGAGATTTTCGACATAGAGCATCGACGGTTTCCCGCTTCATCTTCCAAATTCTACCGGTCGAAACCGACGCCGTCTAGTGATTCACCAGAGCCGAAGAGTGCCATTTTAGCTTCGTGAGGCTCTGGCGAACTACTATACTGAGGTTGATTTCGCTATGTCATGGATCGCTTGATGTTGTGAACGGCACATTCGACGGGTTCATGGAAATCTCAATACCAGTTCCCCACACGCAGTCACCACTGCGTGCGATTGGTGAGAAGAGGGTCTCACATATCGACCTTTGCTGGTATCGAGGCCCATTGACTCGCGCGTTATGCGTTTGGTCGATGATCTAGAAGATGTAACTTTCATTAAGCGGTCTCACACCTTCTTCTTGTGATTTTTGCGCAATCGCAAAGTCGATCCTTTGTCAGCGACGAGGTTGTGCAGGTCAACTGTGTTGCAGTAGGCGACCTGCACAGCCGAGTTGTGTCGTAAGTTTTCTCGTTGTATAATGAACGTTGAGAACCGCCAGAATTCTGTATCGATGAGAGCCGTCGTTTTGAGTGTCTGAACGCGATAATTTGTCCGGCAGCAGTGGTACTTGCTCTCGTTCCCGCAGTCGAAAACGTAGTACGCTCTTCTGTAGGAGATTGTTGATACAGTTCAGCTGCTGCTCTGAAATCGAAGAGGGCAAGGACACCGCGCTAGCGGTGTCCGACACGAATGATTCCGCTCGATGTGTTTGGCTCAGAATCGCTCGCAGCGGACCTGCTGGAACAGGTTCGCTGGCGTGACGGCGTCGAATGCCCCCGCTTCCGTTCTGACCGAACGGTCAAGAACGGCAGCTATGGGGCGTTTCAACGCTATCTCTGTAAGAATTGCGACCGCACGTTCAACGATAAGACGGGCACAACTTTCGCTCACTCGAAGGTTGCGCTCCGCAAGTGGTTGTTCTCGATCTACGCGTTCTTGCGGTTCAACACGAGTCTCCGCCAACTCCAGCGAGAGATTGGTGTTACCTACAAGACGATGCACCGTCGCGTCGAGCGCTTTACCAGAGCGCTCGACGCGCCTCAGCTCGACCTCGTTGGACCGGTCGAAATCGACGAAGTGTACGTCTCTGCCGGATTGAAAGGCCGCGAGCGCGACCAAGAGTCGCGCTCGCGTGGCCTCTCCACGCGTGGGCGTGGTTCGTATGAGGGAGACAAACCACCCGTCTTCACCATCGTTGACCGTGGAACGGGGCAGCGATACGTCGTCCCAGCGAAATCCGCTGACGAATCGACAGTGCGACTCCTCCTCGCTGACCACGAGGAGGAGTCGCTGACAGTCTACACAGACGGATTTCGGGCATACGATCCGCTTGAGGACGACGACGAGTTCCACCGCGAATACGTCGTCCACGGTGACGGCGAGTACGCGGATGGAGACGTTCACGTCAACACCTGCGAGAGCCACGCGTCGCTGGCGCGACGGTGGCTCTCGCCGCATCGAGGTGTCTCGAAGGACAAGTTGACACAGTATCTCCGAGCCTTTCAGCTACGCAGCGAACTCTTCAAAAAACCTGGTCGAGAAGCACTCAAACACGCTGTCAAAGCGACTCTCTGAAATCAACAATCTGCTACACATGAGCGAACGTAGTATCGATGGCAGGTGACCTGAGGGATCGCGCAGTTCCAGCGAGAGCCGGAGCCCATCTGTCAAACGCTTCTACCAACGTCGAGTGATGAAGGGTTGCCCTCGTCGTCGGATCTTCACTAGAGTACGCAGCATCTCGCTCAGCAGATCGAGCGCGTTGCGGTACGATTCATCGAGGAAAACCCTAAAGTAGAGCGACATGAGGGCGTAGTCGGCGAAGCCACTATCTCCCATTAGCGGCGTTTTCGACTCGATTACCAACAACCAACCTGACCGCTTTGCCCGTGAAGCAGGAGACCTTCGACATGACCACTAGATAATCCTCCGCTTCAACTCCTTCGAACCACCGAATAAATCCGACACTGTCTGGTGATTCACCAGAAACCTTTGGTGAGACACCCATGTGGTTGGTGATATTCTGTCAAACCTTACTTTCTCTACAAGCAGACGATTAGCAATGAGGTAGGTAACAAGAACTATACAGGATAACGACGCAGTAGCCAACATGAAAGCAGTCGTTCTAGCCGGTGGTGAGGGGACCCGACTCCGCCCACTAACTGAAGACAAACCGAAGGGGATGGTCGAGGTCAACGATAAACCAATACTCACCCATTGTTTCGAACAACTCGCCGAACTGGGTGCTGACGAACTCGTTGTCGTCGTCGGCTACATGAAAGAGCGAATTATCGAACACTACGGGGACGAGTTCCAGGATCTCCCGATTACGTACGCACACCAGCGAGAGCAGAACGGGCTCGCACACGCGCTGTTAACCGTCGAAGAGCACATCGACGACGACTTCATGCTGATGCTCGGCGACAACATCTTCAACGCCAATCTCTCAGACGTCGTCAACCGCCAGCAGGAACAGCGGGCTGACGCGGCTTTCCTCGTCGAAGAAGTCCCGTGGGAGAAGGCAAGCCGGTACGGGGTCTGTGACACGAACAAGTACGGCGAGATCACCGACGTCGTCGAGAAGCCGGACGACCCGCCGTCCAACTTAGTGATGACGGGCTTCTACACGTTCACGCCCGAAATCTTCCACGCGTGTCACCTCGTTCAGCCATCGAACCGCAACGAGTACGAGATTAGTGAGGCAATCGACCTGCTCATCCACAGTGGACGTACAATCGACGCAATCAGGCTTGATGGCTGGCGGCTCGACATCGGCTACCCCGAAGACCGCGACGAAGCTGAAGAGCGACTGAGCGGCGAAGTCGCTGAAGCACAGTAAGCGAAGCCAGTTTTTCTCTGCCTCGTCGCATCCGTCTCTCCGTTTTCTCCGAGTATTTGATATGACCTGCGTGGGACACACGTAGTAATGCAACTCTCTGTTATCGGGAGCGGCTACGTCGGAACGACAATCGCCGCGTGTTTCGCAGATCTTGGTCACACCGTCGTCAACGTCGATATCGACACCGAAATCGTTGATGCGATCAACCGCGGCGAACCACCGATTCACGAGGACGGCCTCCCCGAACTCGTCGCGGCGCATGCAGGCGAAGACGGCACGGGTCGACTGCGGGCGACCACGGACTACACCGATGTCCTCGAAACCGACGTTACGTTCCTCTGCCTCCCAACCCCACAGCAAGCCGATGGGGAAATCGACCTCTCGATAATGGAGGCCGGGGCGAAACAACTCGGTGAGACACTCGCGCAGAAACCCGACTGGCACACAGTCGTTGTGAAAAGTACCGTCGTCCCAGGGACGACTGAGGAAGTCATCACGCCGCTTCTCGAAGAGGCGAGCGGCAAAGCCGAAGGCGAACAACTGGGAATCGGAATGAATCCTGAGTTCCTCCGCGAAGGAACCGCCGTTCACGACTTCCGTCACCCCGAGAAGGTCGCCCTCGGTGCGGACAACGACCGAACGCTCGAGGACATGCACGAGGTGTTTGCACCGCTCATTGCTGAAGCCGACCCCCACATCGTCGAGACGAACAGCCGGACAGCAGAGATGATCAAGTACGCCAATAACGGCTTCTTGGCGACGAAGGTCTCGCTCATCAACGACATCGGAAACATCTGCAAGGAGTTCGGCGTTGACGCCTACGAAGTTGCAGATGCGATCGGGCTCGATGACCGGATTGGGGAACAGTTCCTCCGAAGCGGACTTGGCTGGGGTGGCAGCTGTTTCCCCAAAGACACCAACGCAATCATTCACGCAGCCAAACAGCAGGGTTACTCGCCCGCCGTTCTCGAAGCCGCGGTTGAAGTGAACGACAACCAGCCCGAACGACTGTTGTCCTTACTTGACCAGCATGTCGATGTGGCCGATCAGAAGGTGGCCGTTCTCGGATTGGCGTTCAAGCCCGGAACGGACGACATTCGGAACTCGCGCGCAATCTCGGTGATTGAGGGCCTCAAGGATCGCGGGGCTTCGATCACGGCGTACGACCCTGTCGCGGCAGCTAACATGCGCGAACGGTTCCCTGAGATCGAGTATGCAGACTCCGCTGTCGATGCGCTTGTTGATGCCTCTGCGTGTGTCGTGTGTACTGACTGGGACGAGTTCGCGGTGTTAGACGAAGAATTCGACCAGATGGAACAGCCTGTCGTCGTGGACGGCAGACACGTTATCGATGCGTCGGGCGACCTCACGTATGAAGGCCTGACTTGGTAGGGGACGTGACTCGAAGGTAGAGTGCCCCAACCGAAAGGGCATTTACCCGCGGTGAAGATGACACGAATAATGGATGTGGCGTTTGTCAGCAATGTGATATTTCCGTTCGTGACTGGTGGCGCAGAAAAGCGTATCCACGAAATCGCCACCCGACTCTCACAGCGAGGCCACGACGTAACCATCTACGGCCGCCACTTCTGGGACGGCCCGAAGGAGACCACCCACGAGGGCGTCACCCTCCGTGCAGTCGCCCCCGAAACAGAACTCTACACCGACGACCGTCGCTCGATTACCGAAGCGCTCGATTTCGCCGCCCGTCTCGCCTACCCACTCGCCAAACGACTCCACAAGGAAAACCACGACCTCGTCGTCGCCTCCGTCTTTCCGTACTTCCCTGTGCTCTCTTCGAAGCTCGCCGCCCTCGGGACCGACGTGCCCGTTGTCACGACCTGGCACGAAGTGTGGGGCGACTACTGGGACGACTACCTCGGCGTGCTCGCCCCGTTCGGTAAGTTCACCGAACACCTCACCGTCAGAGTTCCCCAACACCCAATCGCCGTCTCTGGTATCACCGCCGACCGCCTCGCCGATATTGGCCGAGACAGAGACACGATCGAGGTCGTCCCGAACGGCATCGACGTCGACCAGATTCGTAACGCCCCGCTCCCCGATGACGGCGACTCGTTCGACGTGCTGTTCGCCGGGCGACTCATCGCCGACAAGAACGTCTCTATCCTCCTCGATGCCTTCGACCGCGTGGCCGACGACTACGACGACGTGACGTTGGGCGTCGTTGGCGACGGCCCAGAGGCCGACCGGCTCGAACAACAGGCGAGTGAGTTGGACCACGCCGACCGCGTGAGCATGCTTGGATTCCTCGACGAGTACGAGGACGTATTGGGCCAGATGCGCGCCGCGGACGTGTTCGCCTCACCAAGTACGAGAGAAGGATTTGGCATCACCTACGCCGAAGCGATGGCCGCCGACTGCACGGTCATCGGCGTTCAACACCCCGAATCGGCGGCGAGTGAGGTCATCGGTGACGCGGGCTATCTCGCTGAGCCGACTGTCGATTCGGTCGCCGAGTCGTTAGACCGAGCACTCGCGGGGAAGACACCGCCGACCGAGCCGACGAAACGCGCTGAGCAGTACGACTGGGACAGCGTCGCTGACCAGGCCGAAGCGGCGTATCGTCGGGCAGTTAACGGTAGTTGGTAGCTGTCGAGGTGAACCGGGAGCCACACCACAGTCGTGAACACTTATGCGCCAACCTCCAAACTGAACACCAATGACCCAACACCTGCGTCGACGTGTCCTCGGCATCCTCGCCTTACTGGGGTGTCTGTTCGGACTCATGGTCTGGTTTGGGTCACTCGCACCTGCACCAGGGGTGGGCGCATATCCCGGTTCCGAAGAGTTGGGCACAGACTACGATGCATGGGTCGGCGACCAGGTGAGTCTCACGGGAATGGTCACCGAGACTGACCCGCTCACGATCAGCGCTGAGTATGGGGCCGACGAACAGGTCCGTCTTCGCGTTACCGATGCCGCTGTCGATGCGCAGCAGGGTGACAGTCTCTCAGTATACGGCGTCGTCGAACCAGATCTGACGGTTCGTTCGTTGAACGCCTACACCGTCCCGCCGGGGAACTACCTGTACATGTACGCAGTTTCGTTCCTCGCTGGCCTGTGGGTGCTTGGGAGAATTATCCGGTCGTGGCGTCTCGACGAGACGTGGTCGCTCGTGCCGCGGGAGACTCCACTCGGGATAGGTGACTTCACCACCCAATCTACGCAGTCGGAGGACCACGATGCCTGACCTGCTCTCACACGCCCTGCTCGCATACACGATTGCCACGGTCGCCTCGTGGCGCTACGAGTGGATCACGCGTCCGTACGTCACCGTCGCGATGGCTGGGGCGTTCATCCCCGACATGACCAAGGTCAGGTTACTGATTCCAAGCGCTCGAGTCGAACAATTGCTCGAGATATCGTTTGAGTGGGGTGGTCTTCATACCGCAGGCGCAGCCCTGTGTTCGGTCCTTATTGGTGTTCTTCTCGTCTCCGAGTCGGAGCGCAGCCGTGTGTTTGCGCTTCTCTCAGTCGGTGCTGCGTCGCACCTCATCGCGGACGCATTCCTATTGAAACCGACTGGGCTATCGTATCCACTCCTCTGGCCCTTTACTCGCATCCATCCGCCGACTCCTGGCTTGTACCTGAGTACGGACTTCGAACCGGCACTCGTCCTCGGGATAGTTGCACTCGTCGCCTACGGCGTTACCCGATTCAAGATAGATCAAGGGCGTTCGTAATTCACTCTCTCACTAGTTTACCAGGTGTCGCTGTCCGGCAGATGCTCAAGTACACCTAGGCGATGGTGAATCGACTCACTCTCACCGAATCACGAATCGGATGCCTGACACCCCTCGCAACGAGTGACAAAACCGACTGGCAAGCCTACGCTGTCAGCTGCCCTGACTAGAACGAGACACTACCAACCGAACCAACGAAACGCGCTGAACAGTACGATTGGGACAGCGTCGCCGACCAGGCCGAGGCGGCCTACGAGCGCGCTATCGACGGTCGGTGGTGAGGGTCAAGCATTCGTTTGAGGACACATAGTCATCCGAACACCAATCGAATATTGATAGCAAACCAGATTGTTCTCTGGGTTTAGCAGTCGGGTTTCTGTGTAGACACACTCTGAAAACGTAGTGAGGTTCCCAGTCGCACCGCTCGGAAGCGATTACTCACTACGTGTCCACTCGCATGTGTATATTTAAAAGCGATGACGGGGCCAACCCCTCCTGTGACGGGGATAATTCGCACCGTGAAAGTGAAGCTCGACGTGCCTACTGAGCGGTGCGATGATCTCCATCAAACCAAAGATCAATTTCTTCACTGCGCTAACAGAGCAGCTGACTGGGCGTGGAGATACCCTCACGACTACTGCGTGACTTCGTATCTGGAAGCACATGATGCGCTCTATCACTCACTCCGTGAGGAAACAGAGCTCGTCGCAAACCTCGTCCAGAAAGGAATCCGACGCGGTATTGAGGCTACCAAAGCCGGAGTCGAACGACTCAAGAATGGCGACAAGACGAGTCAACCACACTTCAAGGCGTGGAGCATTCTTTACGACAAGCGTTCTGCGACGTTCCACCGAGACCGCGTTTCACTTGCCACAGTTAACGGCCGGGTTGAGTGTGGCTATGTAATTCCGAGAGAACCGGATAGCACACCGATTGGGAACTACCTCTTGAACAAAGAGTTCGAGTTTCGCATGGCTACGTTGCAGTACGACAAGTCCACAGAGTCGTTCTACCTTCACGCGAGGATGATGCAGGCTATTGATGAAATTGACTCTAGCACACCACAGTCTACCGATGCCAAGCACCAAACAGTCCTTGGCGTTGATTTGAACGTAGACGGTTCTCTCGCTGTAACCTCAACAGGTGCGTTCATCGGGAACGCTGATGAGATGAACCACCGTCGTCGTGAGTTTGAAAAGACTCGTGGCTCAATGCAGCAGTCTGGAACGCGGTCGGCGCATCTAGCGATTCAGTCGATAAGTAACCGCGAACACCGCTGGATGCAAGACCAACTGCACCGCGCCTCGAATCTAATTCTCGAAGAAGCCGTCGCTCACGGCTGCACGCACATCGCATTTGAGAATCTAACAGATATTCGAACGCGAATGGGCGGCGTGAAGCGGTTTCATGCATGGGCGTTCCGTCGCCTGTACCAGTATGTTGCGTTCAAAACAGAGGTCCTGAATGTCGGAATTCGACAGGTTAACCCAGCATACACGAGTCAACGCTGTTCAAAGTGTGGATTCACACACAAGTCGAATCGGCGATCGAAACACCGGTTCGTGTGTCAGAAGTGTGAGTACGAACTGAATTCGGATTACAACGCGAGCAAGAATATCGCTCGCAAACTCGTGAAGCAACTCCACTCGGGGCAAACGACTTCGAGTGGAGGCGCACCCAGTCAGTGTGCGCTTGCGTCAGGGACGCTGAACCTGAACGGCGAGTACATCGCTTACTCCAGTACGGAGGCGGAAGGGGAGTCCACTGACAAGCCTATGAAGTGAGTTCTAGGCTACTGACACGAAATGTACTCTCACTCTCGTCGATTCACCTACTCAAGATACGGCTCACAAACCTTCTGCACACCCTCTTCGAACGAGATCTCGGGCACCCTCCCAGTCGCCTCGTGTATCTTCGAGTAGTCGGCTTTCGTGTCGTGGACGCACTTCTCGAAGGGATTCTCGACGTACTCGGGTTCGACGTCCGCCCCCAAGCACTTCGTTGATTATCTGTAGATGCCTGGGTGAAACGTGACTCCGCTGACCGACTAGGCCGAAGTGGCCTACCAACGTGCCATCGACGGACGTTGGTGACACGGTAAACCCTCAAGTCACCACCTGAGCCGACGATTCATCAGAGGATACACTCGAAACGGTACCCCCTGAATGCCTTCTCCTCACTAATACTCTCGCCTCGGTAGTGCTGGCCCTGTCTGTGCCGGAATGCAGTAACTGGGTGTCGAAACCAACCACTCAGCCAGGAACGTCAAGAGCGACGTCGTGACCGTAAAAACAAAGTACGTCCATGTGCTATGCTAGCATGGGTTGTAGAGGCAGCCCAGTACGTCCCACCAGCGGAACATCGGCTACACCCATCATTCTCCCATTGGGTAACCAAATAGTGGGCTTTCCCACTATTCTTCAGTCACCCCCGTCGACAGTCGTGTATCTCAATCCGCTCTGGCAGCCCCACCACTCCACAAGAAGGACACGCCACGAGTGTCGTCGGCAACTCCTGACAGGACTCCAACGCGGCGTGCAGGTGCGCCTGCACCTCTGGCTCAGTCGTCCGCGTCAGCGCTTGGGTAAGGTGCATCTGCAACTCTTCGTGGGCACTCATGCGCGGCGGGCCTCCTTCCGCTCGGTATCCACTCGGAGCCCGAGGTGTGCAAGCTGGCCCATCGAGGTCCACCCACGCTTCTGGGAGACGAACGACTTCCACTCGCGAAGCGGCCGGCCATCGAGTGGCTGGTAGTGATCGAGGGTCCGGCCATCAAAGACGACGACGGCGTCGGCAGGACGGAAGTAGTGGTGCGTGAAGCCCTCGGCGTCGATCCCAAGCGTGAACGAGCGCGCGAGGGCGTTAGTTAGGTGGTCGGCTAGCGATACGGTACGCTCTTGTGTCGCGGAGTTCGTAGTTGACATTGGTCTTCTAGGATCATTCGGAAGACCGGTCCCGCGTGTTCTAGCACGCGGGCATTCTCATGCCTCAGAGGGACCTGTCTTCCTTACCAATTGCTACGTAGCAATTGGACATAAACCTTCCCACTTGCCACCTAGCAATAGGGTTATCAGCTGTGAATGAAACAGACCTACATGGACCGCGAACGAGATGACCAAGGGCGATACTCGACACAGATCACCCCAGAAAGGATACTCACAGTTCTGTCCGAGGCAGACACACCAGTATTGACTGCAAAACAAGTTGCAGAAGCGCTCGGATGCTCTAGTGAGGCAGCCCGGCAGAAGCTACAGGCCCTGCACGAAGCTGGCGACGTAGAAAAAATGAGCGTTGGTGCCCGTGCAGTCGTGTGGTGGAAAGCGGACTAGCTAGTCCTCGAGTTCCTCTAACGCTACTTCACCCTGTAAGTACCGTTGGCCAACCTCAGAGATCTCGTAATAGCCACCACTACCGACTTCGCTCACTAATCCGTGTTTCTCGAGTTCACTCAATCGAAGACGAACGGTCGAGTATCCAATCTCGTGTCCATGCCGATTGAGATTTCGATAGAGCGGCTTGGGTGGGAGTTCCAGATTATGCTCCGCAAGAAACTCAAGTAGTAGCCCATCCTTCAGAGACATCCATTCTGGGCGTGGTCGCATTTTCTCTAGCAGATTGTTCTGTTACAATAGTACGGCCGATGAGCGCTCAGCTTGGCATATTTGAGATGTAATAATAGCAGAAATATGCTAAGCATTATGGTACCCTAGCGTCTATTCGCGGATAACAATCGCTCTTGGGCTCTTGTCCTTGTAGAAAGGACCCGTGCTGAAGACACGGACCCCAGGCGGTTGGTTGGACCAAACCGCATGTCTCCGAACACACCACCCACGCAAAAAGGTCTCGTCGCACAGCCACGCCGCACGGAGGGCCACGAATGACCAAGCCCTCCATCGAAGACCTTGCCGCCCGGATCGACGAACTCGAAGACCGCGTCGACGAACTCGAAGCTGACACCGAACAACTCGAAGCGACTGTCGACGCCCAAGCAGAGACAATCGCGTCCCAACGCGACCAACTCGCCCACTACGAAACCCGAACCCAAGAACTCGAAGCCGAACTCGACGCCGCAACGGACCACCGCAAGCATCTCCAACAGCGACTCTACGCTGTGGAATCCGAAGACACCCCCAACGACGAGCCCAACACACAGCTCTCGCCACTCCAACAACTCATCCGACTTCCCTCGAAGGCGCTGTCGAACCTCACCGCCAATCAAGAGCGCGCTCGCTTCATCGCCAAGGACATCAAAGAGTACGCCACGAACGTCCCTGCGGGCTTCGCACTCGACTCGAGTACGATTCGCACCGTCCTCCACGCAAAAGAAGGCCGAACGCCACACACCCAAACCGTCAGTCGCGTCATGGACTTCCTCGATGACCTCGGGAAAGCGGGCGTGAAGATCGTGAAACGTCGCGGGACCAAACGCGTCATCTTCTCCGAACGCGCTGTCGCGGAACTCGCGGAGACACCAACGGCCTCGGGGAAGAGTAGCATCACGGACGTTGTGATGGGGTGGCGCTAGCGAGCGTGTGATCAACCGTCGATAGTCGACCGCACGCCGCCACGCTGTCGACACCCACCGCGGAGACAGCCCCCACAGCTAGCAGCAGCACCCGAGAAAGCCTCCCTGTGAACAAGGGTAGTGTGAGTGAATGAAACGAGTTCGAGGCTCCGACCCAACTGAGACAGATCACAACGAGTGTGATGAGCAGCGAAGGTGGCCATCCTGCCGTAATACCCAACTATGCGCCGCGAGTGGACTCGCTCACGATGTCGGTCGAATCGTACGGTCCCACTCGTCCCGACCCGCTGACTCGATTTATGGCCGCCTGCCAGGGCGCTGGGATTGCCTCCATCGCATCTCCAACGGTCGGGAGCGCGTCGATCCTCGTCGTGAGTGCCGTCACCCACTGGACACCGAGTGAGCTACTGGGTGGGAATGCGCAAGCACTGTTGTTGCTGTTCGTGTGTGCAATTGCGGTCGGCTTCATCGCAGGGTCGTACTGGCCGGTGGTCGATGGTCTCCCACAGAAACGCGAACACGAGCTGTACTGGGTTCGAAAGCGGTTCACCATGTGTCTCTTTGCCGGCCTCGGGTGTTATGGCGTGTTCTCGCTCATGTTCGTCGTGACGGTCACAGATCTCCTACAGAATATGGTTGGCCTTGGTGCGGCGATTCTCGTGTGTACCTATCTGTATGCGTACTCCGCGGACCGACGCGGGGTGAGAAAGTAGGCCGAGTGCGTAGCCGAAGTCACGCGTCAAGACGCCATAGTCTGTGAAGTACCACAGGGACAAGCCCGAGGCACTCTGCGTTGATACATAGTGCGAGCGCATACCCGCGTGTTTTCTGTAGACGTATTGCTTAGGGATGAACGAGGTCGACTGACCAAATCGGATATACTCATTCCCACTCTTTGTAGGAGTATAGCCATGGTTGACTCGGAAGACGACCCCAAAGAAATTCTCGCCCGCATGGAGCAACTTATTGAGGAAGTGTCTTCAAAGCGAGAAGAGACGACGCCGCGTATCGAAAAGGCCGACCCAATTGCCCAGAAGCACAGAGATGCGGTTCGAAAGGGAGCGGAGAAACACTGCGATAAGTGACGCTGGTGGACCCTATGCTCGGGTAGCGATTGACCAAGGGGAGAATACTGTGTTGACGATTGATGATCTGAGGTCGTTCTCTCACCCGACGAATTTACCGAACTGAACCGGTTTCTTGGAAACTGACTCCCAGATGAACCGTCTTTGACCACCTCAAAAATCAAACGCAAACCACCCCAGCCGAACCACCGAGCCCCTTCGTCAGTCGAGATACGGCTCACAAACCCGCTCGACACCCTCCTCGAACGAAACCTCGGGCTCCCACCCAGTCGCCTCGTGTATCTTCGAGTAGTCGGCTTTCGTGTCGTGGACGTACACCTCGAAGGGATTCTCGACGTACTCAGGCTCCACATCTGTCCCGAGTACCTCGTTGATCATCTCGACCATCTCGTTGAACGAGTAGCTCTCGGCAGTCCCGAGGTTGTAGATGCCCTGGAGTCGCTCCTCTGCGGCGAGTTCGATCCCCCGAACGATATCGTCCACATGGGTGAAGTCACGCGTTTGCGACCCATCACCGAACAGTTCCGGCGATTCGCCATTCGCGATTTTGTCGGTGAACTGCGCGACCGTATTCGCGAACTCGCCTTTGTGTTCCTCCGCGCCACCGAAGCCCTGGTACACCGAGAAAAAGCGCATCCCAGCCAGTTGCATGTCGTAGTGATGGTGGAAGTACTCCGCGTAGCGCTCACGGCCGAGTTTCGACGCTTCGTATCCCGTCCGCGACTCCACGGGCATGTCTTCCGGCGAGGGTTCCGTCCGCGAGCCATAAATCGACGACGTGGTCGCGTACACGACCGTGTCGCAGCCGTCCTTTCGGGCCTGCTCGACCGTGTTGACGAAGCCTTCGATGTTCACACGAGCGCCCTTCGTCGGGTTTTCTTCGTGCATCTTGTACGACGACAGCGCCGCCAGGTGAAACACCACGTCGACACCCTCGGTCGGGAGGTCGTCGTCGAGGACCGTCATGTCGTGGAACTCCACGTCATCATCCAGATTCTCAGGCGTCCCGAGATAGAGGTCGTCGATTGCGATGACGTCGTTGTCTTCCGCAAGATGATTTGCAAGATTCGAGCCGATAAATCCGGCACCGCCAGTAACGAGGACTCGTTTGCCGTCCATACGTGGTTGCTTTCGTCAAGTGACAAGAACCTATCGCGAGAGTGTCCATTCACCAGACGAGAGACGGCTACGGTTCATCTGCGGGAATCAACCGAATCTAGTTAGCCCTCCAACACATATTTTCAATCCCCTCGACTAACTCACTGCTATGCCCTCCTACACCCGCCGGAACGCCCTCCGTGCGTGCGGCATTGCCGCGCTCAGTTCACTCGCTGGGTGTTCGGCCCTCCAAACGGACGATTCGAACGCGGAACAACCATCGTACGAGCGGCTCGACGTGACGCCGGTGTACGTCGCCGAAGAAGTCGACCTTGCGATGCCTGCAGCCATCGAGACGGTGAACGCACCCCACAACGCCGACCTGCTCGTCCTCCCCGATAATACAACCACCGACGCCACACAGGCGGTTGAATGGCTGACCGACGACCGAGTGCTTGCCCTCCTCGGCGAGCATGCTGAAGCAACGTGGCTGTCGTGGGTGCGGAGCGACGCGTTCAGGGACGTGTTCGACACGCAGGGATACTCCGAGAGCGAACCAAGCCCAACACTCGTCGTCGGTGCGAAAATCGGCCTCAATACGACGACGTCTCGGTACTCGTGGGGCGATGCACCGGCAAATCGCGACGTTCTCGAAGCACTCGACGAGTCGCTCGTTGCGATTGAAAAGCGGACGCCGACAGGATGACCGAGCGTCAGCTGCACTGAGCCGGGTCCCTCGCTGCGCTACCGCGGTCAGGTTCGAGGTTCGTCGTAGAAATTCACAGAGAGCCTGAAAAACCCGGTATAGGTGACTGTGTATTCGATATAGCGTTTGTCATGGACCGCCGCTGTTCTGTGGGCTAACACGTCGGCTAGCGTCAAAGTCACCTGTTCGCCGGCTGTCGATGTGACTCGAATCCCGTATCGTGCGTTCTCGTCCATCCACGGTGCTTCAATCACCGTGGAGGAGTCGCCGTCGTCAGCGCCGAGTGCACTGAGCGAAACCTGCGTTTCGTATATCGGGTCAGTTCCATCCAGTACCTCAACTGTGAACTCGATTGCTTCGTTGACGGCGTTGTCTGTGAAGATCCCGTCGAGTTGGTATGTGACGAACGGTTCTTCGACCTTCTCGAGAGTGCTACACCCGGAAAGAGCTGGGATTCCGACTGCGGAAGCAGCCCCAAGGAAGGCACGGCGGTTCATAGTGTCCGATCATGTCTACTGGCTGTGAACTTTTCTATCGTCTGGACCAAGCCGCGACCTGTCTGCAGCACCACTCCAACAAAATCAGCACCAACGTCGACGAGCTCACGCATACTGACCCCCACACCTCGCACCGAGTGACATCGTGCCGAATACAGGCGTCTCCCATCGAACGAGTATCCATGCACAAACTCCCGGATCACCACCCGAAACCCCAATTGCAGACCTTAGCCGACCGATAATAATGCGGTAACACTGACCACTCCCACGCGGATGCGACGATTACTTGCGACAGTCGCCGTCGTGACGGCCCTCGTAGTGGCGTCGACGGCGGCTCCCACAATTGGGACGGCACAGATGTCTCGCTCACAGTCGATCACCGAGTGTACCACCATCACTGAACCCGGTGTCTACACGCTCGGGACTGACATCACGAACGCCACCGCCAGTCCCTGTCTCGACATCGAATCGAGTGATGTCGTCGTCGACGGGAACGGTCACACCCTGACCGGTGACGGCGACGGTGTCGCGGTCAACGCGAACCAGACCGAAAACCGGACTGCAGACGGCCACGCGAACGTCACCGTCCGCGACCTCACCGTCGACTCCTGGGGGACCGGCCTCAACTTCGTCTTCGCGCCGAACGCGACGGCGACTGACCTCACGGTGACCGAGACAGCCATCGGCGTCCAGGTTGGCTCGCTCGACACCCGGCCGGGATACGAGACGGCCTCGGACGGAGCGATGGTCAGGAACTCGACCTTCGAGCACGTCGAGAGCGCGGTCCGCACAGCGGGGTCGAACCGAATCGAAGTCGTCGATAACGCGATCACGACCTACGAGACGGTTGGGATCCGCCTCGATACCGTCAACGATGCCATCGTCAGCGGGAACGACGTGGTCGCGACCGCCGAGCCGGGAGACGCGATTCAGGTCCGCACCTCAGATCCCACGGTGAACGACGGCAGTTCCGACAACGTCGTCGCGTCGAACCGCATCGTCAACGGGGCGATCACCGTCGAACACGCGTCCGATGACGTCACGAACACCCACCTCGTCGACAACGAGGTCGTGAACGGCTCGATTGCGGTCGGGTTGGCGCGCGGCGTCCCGACCCAGACGCGCGTCGCGAATAACACGCTCACCCACAGCGACATCACCGTCTCGTTCGCGTCGGCCGTGACTATCGAAGACAACGTCCTCACCAACCCCGGTACGGGGCCACGCGGGAGCATCGTCCTCCGAAACGCCGGGGCGAACACCGTCCGGAACAACACGATTTCCGGGGCGGAAACCGGGGTCGTCATGAGCCAACTCGCGACGGACAACACCATCACAGCAAACACGGTTACCGACACTGACGTCGGCGTGTCGCTTCGGGCGGACTCGTACAACAACACCATCGAGGGGAACACGCTTGCAGACAACGCAATCGGCGTCGAGGTCTCCTTCGTCGACTCGACTGATGACCGCGCGAACGACATTCGCGGGAACGATATCATGAACAACACAGACGGCATCTTCGTCAGGGCGCTCGACCGCAACCTCGTCGTCGAGGGCAACGACATCCAGCACAACGAACACGGCATCACCCTTCAGGCGTCGGCAGTCTGTTCGCCCACGGCCGAGGGTGCTGCATTCGTCGCCGTCCACGACAACCGCATCGCCAACAACACCGCGTACGGCGTGTTGAATCAGAACGCCGACGTGGTGAATGCGACGTCGAACTACTGGGGCGCGAGCAACGGGCCCTCGAGCGCCGCGGACGTGGACGCACCGTTCGCGGACCCGGAAACGGGAACACTCGCGGACGGCAGCGGTGCAGCCGTCTCCGAAGACCCGAACAGTGCGGGCCACTCGAACGTCCACTTCGACGCGTGGCTCCAGCAGGCTCCCGAGGACGTGGGTGCGGGGAACCAATCAGCAGCGTAACGAACCGCCCCACTGCGTCCCCGCTACCGGGCCGCCACCGCACGCCAGTCCCCGACCCCGCGGCGTTGTGACAAGCTGTTTGCCCGCGCTGTTGCGCCAGATCTGAAACTCAAGTCTGAGTGGGAAGACAGAAACAACGGATGCTACTCAGATATACAAGTACCCACAAAATAATATTGGCGGGCCACATAGCACCGGTCATGACCGACGAGACGCCGACGCCCCCGGACGTGAACCTCACCGAGGAGTGGGAACGCACCGTTACACAGCGGACTGTGAAAGACCGTGTGTACGAGGCGGCCACGACGCTCACCACACCAACGACTGTCGCGGATATCGCGGCTCGCGCTGATTGCACAAAAGAGGGTGCTCGCCCCCACCTGGAGTGGTTCGTCGATCTCGGCGTCCTCGAGAAGGTCGCTGACAACCCTGCATTGTTCGTTCGGAACGAGGCGTACTTCGAGTTTCGCCGGGTCACCGAACTGATTCGCGAGTTCGAGACGTCCGCGGCGGTCGCTGAGGCGATTGACGAGTATCGAACCCGCGAGCGCGAACTCGCAGCGCACTTCGACGAACCGTCACCGGACGCGGTCGCGTACGCTGGGATTGCTGCTCGCGACGACGACGTGGCAGAGCGCCTGCGTGAGTGGCGAACGGTCACCCGTCGGCTCCGAGAACTTCGAGAGGCAAAACTCCGACTCGACTCCGATGGTGGTCACAGCGCTGCATCGCCGTTCCCCTAGCGATGGGTCGGCGTGATGACCTCAACGAAGAACGAATGCGGCTGCTTGGCTCTCGTCTCGCAGCGATGGTTGAGTCGGTCCACTATTTCCCCCTCGAAAAACCAGACCGTGTTGTTGCATCGTTCGAGGAGACGTACTATCCAGACGTGGTTGACGCTGCGGCGCTTGAACTTCGACTGCGGTTGAATGGCGAGTTCAATCTACTCTACCGCGAACGATGGGCGGGTGACCGCTGGGTCTGTCGATGGGACCGTCATCCGAATACACACAACACGGACGACCACTTCCACGTCCCACCACGTCCCAGCGAAACGACCGCACTTGACGCGGAATACCCTGCCGACATGAACGACGTACTCCGACTCGTCTTCGAGACGATCGAAGCGCGAGTTAACGAGGTATGGGCGGAGACGACAGCACCGGTATACCCCACCGAATATGAATTTGAACGACAGTACGAGCTGCCGTACCTCACAAACCCGTAAGCAACAATTTCGACGTACCAACGTACTCCAGAACGACAACTCAGATTTGACTGAAGAGACGTGGTCAGTCCACTATTCAAATTACCTTACCGGCGATGTGATACGTGTGGTGTGACCATACAGCGAACTCCTTCTTCACCGTGGGTTTGAGTCTGCCACTAGGGTAGTCTGTCATGCCACGGATGGTTGGTCACAACAGATATGTCCGTGGAACGATTGGCTTGGGGAAGTGCTCTCGAATAAAGACCGAGTCGAGTTGCACCAACAGTACCTCGACGGAGAACTGGACGAAGGCGTTGCAAAGGTTCTCATTGGCGATCTACTCGAGGATATTGAGCGTGAGCGCGAGGCAGTCGAGAAGGCAGAGTCGCTCGGTACCGATGGCGTCTTCCAGAACAAGGACACTCGCTCAAAATTTGACTAAGTAGTCCAGATCGAGCCACTATCCAAATTACCTTAAAACCAATATGATTAAGCCGACACAAATACTGTCTTAGTCAAAATGAGGACGCGAAACCTTCCACCAGACGCACCCGGTCGTTATCTCGAGTCCCATCCAAACCCCTACTACATTCCGGACAAGTTACCGCTGTCGTCGAAAATCGAGATGGACGACGAGCTTGCATCGTCGGTTGCGGATGCGATGTTCCAACTCGGACGGATCGATGGTATCAGTCCCACCGTCGACTTCTCCCCGGTTCTGTACACCTCGCTGCTCCGACTCGAGGCAGTCGAAACAGCCGAAATCGAAGGCGCAGATGTCGATGTCGACGAGGTGTACGCGTATCACACGCGCAGTCGGTCCCAAGAGACAGTCGACGTCAGTCGCGACCTCCAAGAAGTACTCAACGCCGAACGAGCACTCAACGAGGGATTCGACGCGATGAGAGATGGCGAATCGATTACGCTCAGTCTGCTACAGTCGCTCCACGAGACACTCCTCGAAGGCGTTCGGAACGAGGGGGACGTCGTCGGTACATGGCGGGAAAGCGACGTCCACATCCCGTCACCACGTGGCAGCCAGCCACCGTTTGTGCCACCGCCACACGGCAACGTGCCTGAGCTGATGGACTCGCTCGAAGCCTACATCCAGATGGGAGGTCAGCACCACCCCCTCATCGACCTCGCTATCGCACACTACCAGTTCGAGACGATTCACCCCTGTTCTGATGGGAACGGCAGACTCGGACGGATCCTCATCGTCCTCCAACTGCACGACGCGGGGTATCTCTCGGACCCCTATCTCTACCCGAGTGCCTACTTCAATCGGAACAAACAGGCGTACGTCGAGAAGATGCGCGCAGTCAGCGAAGCGGGGAACTGGCGTGACTGGATTCTGTTCTTCCTCGACGGAATCGAAGCCCAGGCGAGAGACTCCTACGAGCGGACGTTCGAACTCATCGAGCTTCGCCGGGACTACGAGACGCGCTATCCGCACTCGAAAACGAGCCACAAACTCGCCCGGAGTCTGTTCGACCTTCCGTACTTCACCGCGAACGAGGTCCAATCGCGCTTCGACGTCAGCCGACAGACGGCGTACAATGCAATCAAGGAACTGGAAGCAGACGGTCTCATCGTCGAAACAACCGGGAAACAGCGCAACCAGGAGTACAAAGCAGTCGACGTCTTCGATATCCTCGAACGCCCGACGGTGTGAGGGCCTCCACACGACTGCAGTCGTGGGCTCTCCTCGAATCGCTGTTCCCCCACTCACCGAGACGAGTTCGCGAGAAACCGCTTGGCTGCCGACCGGAGTTTCGAGGAGTCAAGTCCGGCAAATGGAGTGTCTTCCTCTAAGGTATCGAGGACTGCGTCAACAGGCTCGGAGAACGCAAATTGCAGATAGACGCCGCGTTTGAACCCACCACTCGTGCGATTGCTTTCGAGGACACCATACGTGCCTGCTTTGTTGAGGTGGCTGTTGACGGTCTCTTGGGTGTAGATATCTCGCGACGAGCGGTTACAGAGCATCTGATAAATGCTGTAGACTGCTGGACTCGGTGCAACGCCGCCGTTGACGTCCGCGACAATCGCTGCGGCGTACAGAGACAGCTTCTTTTGGACGGTCATTCCGTCGACGATCTCGAGGACGCGATTCTTCAACACAGAGTCGTTAGCACGGTGGACGTGCTCGGCGGTGACGACCGAATCGCCGTTTTGATTCGCAAGCTCACCTGCGTCTCGAAGCAGGTCGATTGAACGACGTGCGTCACCCTCGTTTTTCGCACCATAGGCAGCAACGAGTTCGATCACGCCCTCGTCGAGTGCGTTTTCTTTGAAGGCGTCACGTCGCCGATTGAGGATCTCAATGAGTTCGTCTGCGTCGTATTGACCTCCTCCCGCGCCTAAAGACGCGGGAATCCCACCACGGGATTTCAGGCTGGTCGTAGCCCTATGGTTTCAAGACGCATACGTCCCAAGCGTCTCTTGCTTGGTAGCATCGGCTTGGGTGTCTTGTGAGGCGGTCAAACGCCCCCCATCCTCAGCCGAGTCATCGCCATCCGTGTGTTCTCTTGAATGGCTCTCTCCACTGAGGTAGCGGTCTGCGATATTTATCGCACCGTTCACGTCCGCTTGGTACTCGCCCATCCAGCAAGCGTCGTTCGTACACTTGAACGTCGCCTGTCGCGGTCGGTATCCTACTTCACCGCAGGCATGGCACTCCTTTGAGGTGTTGCGCGGGTTCACCGTCTCGACGGGGATGCCCTTCTCGACGGCCTTGTAGCGTATCTGCGC
The DNA here is from genome assembly GCF_000730175.1 of Haloferax sp. ATB1. Lineage (NCBI taxonomy): Archaea > Methanobacteriati > Methanobacteriota > Halobacteria > Halobacteriales > Haloferacaceae > Haloferax > Haloferax sp. ATB1. Next base: position 39,253 of record NZ_JPES01000104.1, read on the forward strand.
GTGGAGTTTGGCGAATCCCCATCCGTGGAGACGCCGGTTCATGAAGTCGTCGTAGTCCATCGACTCCCGTATGTTCGTCAGGTCTTCCAGAACAAGAACAGGATTCTCGACGGACTCGGCGTACTCCACGACTTTGCGGGTGACGCGGTGGAACACGTCGTCGATCTGTCTCCACACGTCATTCCCGAAGGACTCCGCGATACGTTCGCTCCCGCGCGTCTGGAGTCGGCGCTTGGCGGTGAAGTAGGTCTTACGGTGACGACGAACGGTCTTGCCCTCGTCGGCCCACAGTTCGGGCGCGGTCGGAGAACCGTGGTCGTCGCGGTGACACACCGTGACGAGTGACGCTTCCCCGATGTCCACTCCGATGGGCGTCCGTTCTTCTGCGGACACCTCGGAGCGTTCCTCCACGTCGCGGGTGGCGGTGACGTGGAGATACCACGTTCCGTCCCGCTCGAACAGCCGACTCTCGCCCATCGTGGCGTCCCCCGCGTTTAACGCTTCCAGCCAGCCCCGCTGTTCGGGATTCGGTTGTGCTGGCATCCAGAGGTGGTAGTCCTCGTGGTGCGGGATTTTGACGTACCACTCGATAGCGTTCTCGGGCTTGTGGTCGAACCGTAGCCCCTCGTTGGTGAAGCGCACAGGGTGGTCGTCGTGAAGTTCGCCCGCGTTGTACGTCGTTGTGAGTTGCGGGACGTACTTCTTGAGCGCGTTCTTCGCGTACCCGCTCAGGTCGTAGTTGACCACCACGTCGTTCGCTTCGGTCTGCGTGGTACATCGGGCGTCGAAGGCGTCTTGAAGGGCGTGTTTGTACGCTTCTCTCGTCTCTCGGAGTTTCCTCCGCTTGTGGGCGTTCGGGTCCACAAGTTTGAGTTCCAGAGTTTTCGTGAGTTCGGTCACGAGTCGCCCTCCTTGTGCTGTTGAATGTAGTTCTCGACAGTCTCACTTGAAACATGCCCGGCGGTCCCTGCGTAGTATCCTCGCGTCCATCCGATTTTCTCGCCGTCGTGGTCGGCGTATCGGTGGTTGTACTTGCGCGAGGAGATACCCTTGAACCAGTTGGCGAGTAGCGCCGGTTCGTTCTTGGGTGGGCTACTGACGAACAGGTGAACGTGGTCCGGCTGTACGGTGAGGTCGAGTATTTCGACGCCTTTGTCGTCGGCTATTTCGTGGAGGATAGTTCTCACACGGTCTGCAACCTCATTGACGAGTACCGATTGACGGTACTTCGGCAACCACACTATGTGGTAGTTGAGGTTGTAAGTCGCGTGCCGTGTGGTCTTCATCCGTGTTGCACACTATGGTCCGTCGGCGTGTTAATACTACCGATAGTACGGTGGGAAATCCAGCCGTGGAGTCGTTTGGTGAGTGTGTAGGGTATTGTCCGCTTGACCCCCGCCTAAAGACGGGGGTATGCGCTCGTATCTTTATCACTGATCACTAGAACTTGGTGAAAACCTCGTGTGTCGCCACACTACCAGAACAATGGTTGGGTCGATGCGCAACACACCCCTCGCTTCCGGAGCAAACTCACACAGATACAAGGGCAAGCCCACGGCTTCAGTTGTGGGTCGATGACCGGAGCCACCAGTCTCTAACTCCGCCACTCTACCGCATCGACAACTCCGCGCCCAGCCTCGTCTCGAGCGCCACGCCGATTGCGATGCCCACTACAAGCGTGTCCAGCACCAAGCCGAGTGCGACGCCGAACCCGACCCCAATCGCCGCTGGGTCAATGCCCCCGTTCGTTCTGTCGATAACCGCAGCAGCGCTGCGTTCGTCCCAAACGGTGGAGACGGAACCAGCCTTTTGTGTTAGCACACCACTAGTACTGGTAGCAGGAAATTCGTTAGTGACACGTACTGAGAGATCCCCTTCCCTGTCCGGTGAGGAAGCACGAAGCCAGCTCTATTCGCTCTTGCATCGCAGTATTCCCAGCAAGAAGGCCATCGATGAGGTAATCGAGATTGGAGCGAACTATCTCGGCGTCAACCATGGCCACATCACCGAAATCGATGAAGACGAAAACCGGTGGGAAGTGATTGGATCAACGGATGCTCCCGAAGGTCCGTATCCTGCCGGCCTCACGTCGAAGCTGAGTGATTCATACTGCCGGCGCACAATTCACCAGTCGACGCCGCTTGCATTACACGATGCCGGCAACCAAGGCAGAGCAGACGACCACGCGTACCAACTCCACCAGCTAGATACGTATCTGGGGATACGCATCCAAGTGTTCGGTGAGCCGTACGGGACGGTCTGTTTCGTTGGATCGGAGCCGCGGGAGAACCCGTTCTCCGAGGCCGAACAAATCTTCATCGAGTTAGCCGGTGAGGTCCTGCAGAAACGACTCGAAGGTGCCCATCACGAGAAGGATCTCACCAATCGAGACCGCCTAATTTCAGTACTCAACCGCATCCTGCGCCACAATCTCCGGAACGACTTGAATGTGGTTCAGGGAACTGCACAGCTGTTAGAAGAGCGAACGTCCGGAGAGACGGCGCAGTTAGCCTCGACCATCGATTCGACGACCGCCGAACTGCTTTCAGTTGCCGAGAAAGCTCGAGAATTGGAAAAGCTGACGCGATCCGTCCCAGTCGCACGGCCGATAGATATCGTCCCGAAAGTGGAGGACGCGGTACGCGATGTCCGTGAGAGACACCACTCAGTGGACATCTCGCTTAGTGTACCCGACCGAGCGATGTCGTTCGCAGACTCACAACTATCTGATGCGGTCTCAGAGCTTCTCACGAACGCGGCCAAACACGCTGGAGAAGATCCGACGATCGCTGTGGAGGTCAATCGCGGGACAGATCGAACGACGATAGAGGTTAGTGACGATGGGCCGGGACTACCGTCAGGTGAACGCCGAGTACTGACTGGGGCTACTGAGACCGCACTCGACCACGGAAGTGGTATCGGACTCGTCCTTGTGTATTGGATACTCACCAACCTCGATGGTGAGATCGAGGTACCACCGACCTCGTCCGGAACGACGGTCGAACTCCAGCTTCAGCAGGCGGCGTCGATCGCTCCTGAATGAACCATGTCAGCGCTCCGGCGCGCGTTCAAGTCGGATCGTGAATACCGTTCCCTTTGGCTCGTTGTCAGCTGCCGATATCTCTCCCCCGTAGATGTCGACGAGCGTGCCCACTAGATACAGCCCAAGCCCCGTTCCATCGCTGTTGAGACCCTTCGTCTCTTGCTCGAAAATCCGGTCTCGCTGTTCGTCCGGTATCCCCGGGCCGTTGTCCGCAATGGTCACGATAACCGACTCATCTTGAACGACGGTGTCGATCGTGATTTTTGGCGCGCTCTCGTCGTTGTGTTGGACCGCATTGCTCAAGAGATTTCCAATAAGCGATGACAACATCGCGTTCGCCCGGACGTCGACACTCGACTGTTCGCTTCGGATCTGAACCTCGGCGTCGTCGAAGGTCTGGCGGACTCGCTCGGCTTCGTCCTCAATAACACGGACTACGTCGACTGGCTGTAACTCGACAGTCGTCCCCTCCTCACCGAGTACGGTCATCAGGTCACGGACGTCCTCCGTGAGCCCGGTCGTGTGTCGGCTGGCCCGTTGTATCCGGGCAAGTATGTCTCTGTTTTCGGGAGACAGTTCGTCCCGAAGTACGTCGGCCCACCCTTGGATGACGCTCATGTCGTTACGGATGTCGTGACGGACAATGCGGTTGAGGAGCGACAGTTGTTCGTTCCGCTCACGGAGGTTCTGTTCGACTGTCTTCCGGCGGGTGATGTTGATGACGACTCCGGTGACTTTCCTCGGGCTTCCATCGTCACGTCGCTCAGTAATTCCGCCGACGTCGTGGAACCAGCGGTACTCGCCGGACGCGGTTTGAATCCGATACTCGGTGTCGTATCTTTCAGCTCGGCCCTCGAGATGATCCCGCATTGCATCCATCGCCCCCTCGTGGTCGTCGGGATGGACGAGTTCCGTGAAGTCCTCGTAGTGGTCGAACTCCGCGGGTGAGTATCCGAGCATGTCTGCCTTGTTCTCGTGGAAGGTAACCGCCCCCGTCTCGACATCCATCTCCCACCAAGCCAGATCACCCGCGAACATCGCGCCATCCAAGCGGCGTCGATACTGTTCGAGGTTCTGTATGTACTGATCTGGCTCGGGCTCGCCCGAGTGCTCCTCGCTCGACTGGCGGCCCTCAGTCATTGTTGGTTCATAACTGTTGACTCACTCAGATATATGTTCGGCCGATCCAATAGCGGCCGAAACCGATCTTCGAGCGCGGCGACGTCGTCTAACGAGATCGGCGTTCGTGGCAGCGCACTGGAAACACCGGAGACAACCCGCTCGACCAACCGAAGGTCTCACAGCCCTACAACTGCCACACTACGCGAACCACTGCGCACACTCTGTGGTGTCCCACAACTTTACATATACAAAACGTATCAACAACCGGTGAGGTCGGGACAGCCGGCTCACAGCGAGCTCGAACGCGTACGGTGCCGCGACGAGGGAGTTGCCGAACATGAAACGACCAGACACGACTCGAATCTGATACATGGGACACAGACTCACACAGACCGCGGTTGCACTCTTGTTGTGCGGGCTCATGGCCACCGCACCGATTGCAGGCGCAACGACAGTTAACCACCAAGAACAGCCCACGAAACAATCGAGTCTCGAACCGACAGAGACAACATTCGCAATACAGAGCGGCAACGGGACCGAAGTAAACCCGTACGTCATCACCAACGCCTCTGGACTGGCTGCGATTCGCGACGACCTCGATGCCCACTACGTGCTTGGGTCGGATATCGACGCGACCGAGACGGCGACGTGGAACAACGGCTCCGGATTCGAACCCATCGGAACGTTCGCGACGCCGTTCACGGGCACGATTGACGGCGAAAACCACACCATCGAGGGGCTGACGATTGACCGGCCGTCGACGAGTGGCGTCGCACTCGTCGGCTACGCCTCGGAGAGTTCGATCACGAATCTCCGACTGACCGACGCCACCATCACTGGCGACTTCACCACGGCCGCCCTCGCCGGGTCGACAACGGACACCGTCATCCGCGAGGTGACTGTCAGCGGGTCGATCTCGGGCAGCGGGACCGTCGCCGGCGTGGTAGCGTCCACCGACGGCGGCACGGTCGAACACGTCGATGCGACGGTCACAGTAGAGAGCCCCGGGAGCGCAGGCGGACTCGTTGGTGAAAACGAGGGAACCGTCAGCGATGTGGTCGTCTCAGGGCGTATCACCGGTGGGACGTACGTCGGTGGCATCGCCGCACAGAATCCCGGGACGATCGAACGCGCGGCGGTGAACGCGACCGTCGTCGGGACGACAGACGACACGAGCGTCGCGACTGGCGGCCTCGTGGGGTATAACTCGGGGAACATCACCGCGACGCACGCTCACGGCCGCGTGTCCGGCACGAACTACGTCGGCGGGCTCGTTGGATCGAGCAACTACGAAAGCGGCGTTGTCGCGAACTCGTACGCGACGGCGAACGTCACCGGCGAGTCAACCGTCGGCGGACTCGTCGGCGGCCTGTACTACGGCAGTTCGGTTACGGAGTCGTACTGGAACGAACAGACGTCAGGGCAAGCGACCTCTGCGGCGGCAGGCAACGGAAGCGTGGGACTTTCGACCGCAGCAATGACGGGCGAGGCGGCGACGTCGAACCTGACTGCGTTGGACTTCGCCGAGACGTGGCAGGTCACTTCGGGTGCGTATCCGGACCTCGTCGGGGTGGGTGGCGACAGCTATCTTGCGTCTGTTGATGACAACGAAGGCGGCGACACTCAGACCGCCGCGATCAGTATTGCGGACCAGACGGTTCCGGCCGGGACCACGACGGTCACCGTCGAGTCCGCCACGTACGAAGTGACCGACGATGGGACGACAGTGGGCGACCCGTTCTACGTGGTCGTCCACGAGCGGACTGCCGATGGAACGCTTTCAGCACCGATCGGGAATTCCACGAGACTCTCGCCGGGTACCCACAGCGACGTTCCGGTGCGGTTGGGCGTGGACGCGTCGTCATCGGATTCACTCGATGCACTCACGACGAACACGACGCTCGTCGCGATGCTGCACCGAAGCGACGCCGACACCGCGACTGTCGGCACCCCCGTCGAAATCAATAACTCGACTGTCACCCAGACAGCGGCCATAACCGTCACGGATTCCGAACCAACGCTGGATGTCGTTCCGGGAGGAGCGACAGCTCCGCCTGGTGGGATCGCGGAACTCCCAACCGGGATCACAAACGAGGGCGACGAATCCGCGTCGGTTTCGCTTGCGTTCACCGACTTCCCCGGTGAGACGGTCACCGATACCGACGCCGCCGGTGGAACATGGAACACGAGCGACTACTCGTGGCAACTCGACGAACTCAGCCCGGGGTCGTATACCGATCCACGATTCGCGTTCCGAGTGCCGGAGAACGCGACCCCCGGCCGCTATACTGCGACTGCAACGGTCACCAGCAATGGGACGACACGAGAGGTGACCTATCCGGTCACCGTTGCGACCGCGTCTGACCTCCGACTCACCGTCGGGAACGCAACGGTACCGACGGGGACGGACGTGACTGTCCAAGCGCAGACGTCGCCCGCTTCGGGCGGCGTGTACTATGCAGGAAACGTGGCGTACGATCCGTCAGTCGTGGAATTGCAGCGTGTGACGGCCGAAGAGCATGCGGTCTTCTATGAAACCGACACCGAAAACGGGACGGCGTTTTTCAGCGTCCAGAACACGGGTGACGGCTATCTTCAGGACCCCGTGGTGAACCTCACGTTCGAAACAACCGGTGCGAACGGGTCGACAAGCCCGATAGAAGTCACAAACCCGGAACTGTTCACCAACGGTGAGAACTACGCGAACTACCCCGTCGACAACGGCTCGATACATATCGAGAGCTCCGAGACCGACGAACCGACGCCACTCGGGCTCAACGCGACGACCGAACTGGTCGATAGTGACCTCGTCCTCACGGTCACGGCGAATGAGTCACTCGACTCGCTCGAAGCCGTCCTCGCGAGCACCGAGACGGTATACCAAGAGACGATCACGCTCGATGCGTTCTCGGAGACACAAGACGGGTCGACGTACGTCTACACGACGCGATACGTCAACACGGACGACGGCGAGTACACACTGGATGTGTCGGCGAGTGACGACACGGGGGCGCAGACGGACCTGACCCAAACCCTCACCGTCGGCGACGAGCCGACTGCGCCGACAGTCGACCTCGCGATTTCCGCTGTCGATGCCCCCGTCGGACCGAACAGCACGACGACAGCCGAACTCGTTGCGCGAAACGTCTCGTCGGACATCGGTGCGTACGAGGCGACGATTTCGGTTCCCGAGGCGTCGGGGCTCTCGATAACGGCAGTCAACACCACCGGGTCGCCGGCGTTCGCTGACACCGTCTATAGTAACAACAACACGACAGCGCGGGTGAGCGTTGTCGGCCGGACATCGACCGACAGCGGGTCCTCGACGCTCGCAACGGTCACACTCGAAACCGGGGCGACCATCGATGAGGGTGAGGCAGTCGTCAGCGTCTCGGATGCGAACGTCTCGACCGAGGGAGGCGACGAAATCACCGTCTCCTCGACGACGGGCGATACTGTCTCACTCGCCGCACTCGACCCGGTCGGCGACTTCGAATCACCGCCGACCGACCCCGATGGTGACGGCGTGTACGAAGACGTCAACGGCGACGGTACCGTCACTGTCTCCGACGTCCAGGCGATTTTCACCCATCGAGATAGCGAGGTGGTCACCGAGCAACGCGAGCGGTTCGATGTCACCGGAAACGGGGTGTTCAACATCGTCGACGTCCAGCGATTGTTCTACACGACGACCTGAGATCGCTCGCGGCGCTCCGCCGTGAGCGTTCGTCGCTCTGTGTGTGAATGACCGGACCCGGTGGCTGGTTCTTGTCTCACCCGTCGTCCAACCGCCAGCGCGTGGCCGACATCATCTGGTGCCAGTTTCATTCCGCTCTGGTATTCTTGGATAATATTGAAGTGCTGTGCAGTCCACATAACCTTCATGACAGGTTTTGAGAGTGAATCGTCAACAAACGACAGACTGAGCGATAACTCGGCCTCGATTATGGCATATGCCCTCCAGGCTACAGATACCGTCATCTGGGACTGGGATATTTCTGCGGATGCTGTCTCGCTGTATCCTCCTTCGCAGACTGTGTTCGAAGATATCGCCGACCTTGATGACTTTTTGAGTCAGGTTCATCCGACAGACACACAGCGCATCGTTCACGCACTGGAGGTCGCAGTTGAAGAGACCGGGCACTACGTGACCGAGTTCCGCCTTGCCGATGACACAGAGCGATGGGTCGCTGCACAGGGGGAAGTGACCTACGATGAGGGAGACGACCCGGAGCGTCTGATTGGTGTTGGGCGAGACGTAACTGATAAAAAACACACAGCGCAGCAGCTCAGACGAGCGACAGAGCACCTTGCCGAGACAGAACTCGTATCCGACATTGGTGGGTGGGAACTGATACCCGAAACGAACGACCTGTGGTGGACACAGGGGACGAGACAAATCCACGATGTCTCGCCGGAGTACAACCCGACAGTAGAGGATGCCTTCAAGTTCATCCATCCAGCGGACAGACAAACAATCGAGAAGGTGGTCCAACAGTGCCTGACGTCCGGCGAACCGTATGGTGTTGAACTCCGGTTGATTACTGCCGAAGGACGTGAGCGATGGGTCTACTGTAAGGGCGATCGGGTACAACGTGGTGAGACCACCGTTCTCAGGGGCGTGATCCAGGATATCACTGACCGAAAAATCCGTGACCAACGGTTGATGGTGTTGAGTCGGGTTCTCAGGCACAATATTAGGAACACACTTGGCGTCGTCATTGGGAACGCAGAGTTACTGGCAGAAGAACTGGAAGCACTCGATCCACTTGAGACGTACCTCGCTGAAACGGCTTCGTTTCCACTTGATGATAGTCGTCGCATGCTTTCGAAGATTGCTGACAACGCGACGCAGTTGGTTGAGCTGGCTGAAAATGCCCGGCAGCTGAGTCGTGTGTTAGAACGTGGTCCGGTGCGGTACTACGTCGATGTCCCGACAGTTGTCGATCGACTCGTCTCGAAGTTCACCGACCAGTATCCCACTGCAAGTATTCACGTCGAAAAACAAGCAGTCGGCGTGAAGGGAAACGAAGAATCCCTCGAGATGGCGCTTACTGAACTCATAGAGAACGCAATTGTCCATACTCACGACGCGTCACCGACAGTCGAGGTTTCCATCTCCCGAGTCGACAACGAGCGAGTTCGTATTCAGGTCGCAGATACAGGCCCGGGCATTCCGGAGATGGAACAAGAGGTTCTCGAGATGGGTACGGAAGAACCCCTCCTGCATGGTCGGGGAACCGGGTTGTGGATGGTCAATTGGCTGATGACACAGTTAGGGGGCAGTATTTCAATCGACGAAAACGTCCCTCGAGGAACCGTTGTGTCGCTCACGTTGCCTGCCGCACTGAGTGAGTGACGGCTTTCGCGCCCCCTGGCGTGGAGGAGTCAACTCCTTAGTGAGCGGGAGTCCGCACTGACCGACACAGAAACAGGAACACACAGCGCTCAGGCTTGGTCGGTCTCGGTCGGGCCAGTCGACTCGGACACGAACGCGCCACCACTCAACCACCGATATTCATACTCCCACCAGCGTACGAATGTGGTATGAATACCTACTCGATTTTGGGACCGTCGCTCGTCGCTGTCGTGCTGCTGTTGTTGCTGAGTGCGTTCTTTTCCAGTAGTGAGTCAGCGATCTTTTCGCTCCCGGATGATATGCAGCCCGCGACCGAAGACAGTACGAAAGACAGCCGCACACTCCAGCAACTCCGCGCGAACCCGCACCGACTCCTCGTCACGCTGCTGGTCGGCAATAACCTTGTCAACATCGCGATCACTAGCATCGTCACACTGCTGGTTGCACGGTTCATTCCCCCCGGATACACCGTCGTGATCGCAACACTGTGTGTGAGTGTGCTCGTCCTCGTGTTCGGGGAAATCGTGCCGAAATCCTACGGGCTCGGCCACGCAGAGTCGTGGAGTCTCCGTGTCGCCCGCCCAATCTCGTACGTCGAACGCGTACTGAGGCCACTCGTTGCGTTGTTCGACATCGTCACGCGATGGCTGACGGCACTCATTGGTGGCGACCAACAGATCGAGAAACCATATCTCGACGAGTGAGCTGCCGTCCGATCTGCAAGTTCTCACTCGCGGGGTGAGGCCTCCTGCTTGGTCGCGTTGAAGAGTCGCTGGATATCGACGATGTTGAACATCCCGTTTCCGCTGAAGTCGAACTGGTGGGTGTTGTTCTCAATCGTAGCGTCGTTCCGGTCGACGAACAGCGCCTGCACATCGCTAACCGTCACAGTCCCGTCGCCGTTGACGTCTTCGTACAGCCCGTCGGCATCCGGATCGGTCGGCGCTCGTTGCCGATCGCCGATCGGTGGGAGCGGTCCACCGGTGACGGTGCCGTTCTGGGTTTCGGGTGTGTGTTCTCCGTCGTCCGTCCACACGGTTGCCGATCGAATTTTGACCGGACTCGTGGCTGCAGCGGTAAGCTCGAAGACGAGCGTCGCCTGTGGATCTTCCCCATCGTCGAGTGCCGCCCCGATCGAAACGGTGCCGGTCTCGTTGTTGATCGTGACTGCCGTATCCGTCCCCGTGAGCTGGACGTCCTCGATCGTTGCGACGGCGGGGTCGAACGTCAGGTTCGCGCTGTATGACTCCACGCCCGATGCGTTCTCGACAGTTACCGGGACGGCGACTGTCTCACCCGGGTCTACAGCGCGGTCTCCCACGACAAACCGGGACAACTCGGAGTCAGCGTCGGCATCTTCGGCCACGACAGTAGTGGTTGCCGTGTCGGTCACGGTGTCGCCCGCCGCGGTCTCGGCGACTGCTGTGACCGTCACCGTATACGTGCCGGGGCTTTCGTACACGGAAGTGTATGTTGCTCCCCGCGTCTCAGCCTCGGCGACGCCGTCGCCGTTGGTATCCCACGTGTATTCGAGGATATCGCCGGTCGTGTTGCTCGCATCGAAGGTGATGTTCTTGCCGACCGTGACGGTCGACGGGGCGTCGACTGCTGCGTCGAAGTCGGCCGTCTCACCTGAGGTAACTGTCAGTTCGACCGACGCAGTGTCGTTGCCGGCCGTGCCGACCGCAGTGACGGTCGCGGTGTACGTCCCGGGCTCGCCGTACGTGTAGACAACGGTTCCATTTGTCGTCGTTGACTCGTTGGTGCCGTCGGCGTCGACGTCCCACGCATACTGGTCGATCCCTTCGGTGGTGTTCGTGGCGTCGAAACGGACGGCCTGTCCGACAGATGGCTCACTGCGATTGACGGTGAGCGTCAACTCGGAAGCTGGTGGTTGGAGTTCAATTGTTCGGTTCGCCCAGGCGTGATGGTGGCCGAGCGCACCGAGCGTCACACGAGAACCCGCACTCGATCCGTTCACGTCAGTGCCGAGCGCGTACACGTCACCGTCGTTGTCACCGAAGAAGAGTCTACCATCGACCACCGTCGGCGACGACTCGACGGGCGTTCGGATGTTGGTCGGATACGTCCATCGCACTTCGCCCGACTCGGCATTGAGTGCAAACATACTGCTCGGTTCACTGTCGTCCGACGAACCCACAAAGACGGTGCCGTCGACCACCGTCGGTGAGGAGACGACTTGGTAATCTCCGGTCTCATATGTCCACACTTCGGTGCCGGAGTCGGCGTCTAGCGCATACACGTTGCCATCCTTACTGCCGACAAAGAGCGAACCGTTGGCGACCGTCGGCGATGATTCGACCTCCCACCCTGTTTCGAAAGCCCACTGTTGTGCACCCGACTCGGCATCCAACGCGTACACGTTATCATCGTTGCTCCCGACGTAAACCGTGCCGTTGGCAACTGTCGGCGAGGACTCGACCGCAGCGCCAGTTTCGAACGCCCACTGCTGGTCGCCCGACGTGGCGTCTAGTGCGTAGACGTGGTTGTCGTTACTCCCGATAAATACGGTCCCATCGGTGATGACCGGCGACGAATCGACTCGTCCGTCGGTCTCGAACGTCCAGCGGACTGCCCCTGTGGTGACGTTCAAGGCGTACACGTTGCCGTTTCTGTTCCCAACGAACACCGTCTCACCCGCGATGGTCGGTGAGGAGTGAATCGTACTGATCGTCTCGAACTCCCACTGTTTCTCGCCCGACTCGGCATCCAAGGCATATACGTCTCCACCGCTCGCGACGGCAACTGTGCCGTTGACTACTGATGGTGAGGAATACACGTCGACCTCAGTCATGTACTCCCATTTTTTGTCACCCGAGTCGGCATCCAGCGCGTACACAGAACGATCGTGACTGCCGACGAACACGGTTCCGTTGACCACCGTCGGCGACGACGTGACCGCGTCGCTGGCAGCGTACGTCCACGCCGCTTGCCCGGCCGGAACGCCGTCAACCGTGATCGTTGCGGTCGTCGTCGCCGTGTGGCCGTCATCGTCGACAACTATGAGTTCGACCGTGTACGTGCCGCCGCGATCGAACACGTGGGTGATCGTTTCACCCTGCTTCGACTGGCCGTCGACCGACCAGCGGTACTCCTCAATCGACCCGATCGAATCGTTTGCCTCGAATCTGACCGAGTCACCCACGTCAACCGATCGCGACGGGACCGTGAGGGTGGCCTCGAGCGGGTCGCCGATGAGTAGCGTCTCCGTCGTTGTGCGCTGCTGGCCGTCGTTGTTGGTGACCGTCAACGACACGTCGTATTCACCGGGGGTATCATACGCGTACTCGACGTGTTCGCCGGTGGCGTCGGTCCTCCCGTCCCCTGTAAGATCCCATGCATAGGTGGAGATCTCGCCAGTACTGTTGGACGCGTCGAACTCGACCGGCGTGTCGATGTCTTCCGTCCGGGATGCGGTCAGCGCCGCCGATAACGGCTTTGCGACCGTTAGTGTCCGTTCCGTCCGATTTGATTGGCCGTTCTCGTCGACGACCGTCAGCGTCACCGTGTAGTTTCCAGCCGAGTCGTACGTGTGCTCAGTCCACGCGGACCCGGCCGCGTTCGTCGAACCATCGCCGAAGCTCCAGTTGTAGGTTGCAATTCCGACGACCGAACGTGAGTTGGATGCATCGAACTGGACTGTGTCCCCCGCGATGAGGTCGGTTCGATTCGGGATGAACGCCGGGATGGGTTCGTCAGGATCGATGTCGACGTGGTGTTTGTCGGCCCACCGGTCTGTATGTCCGAGCGTGCCGAGTCCAACCCGTGACCCGACACTATCGCCGGCTTCAACATCCGCAACGGCTGTTGGAGACGATCGGATCGCACTACCTGTCTCGATCGCCCACGTCGAGTCACCGGCCGATGCGTCAATCGCGTACAACGTCCCCGCCTCCGACCCGATGTAGACCGTTCCATTACTGACCGTCGGAGACGCGGTCACTGGCCCATCTGCCGTATACGTCCACGTTAGATCACCTGTTGCGGCATCAACCGCGTACAGAGAATCGCCTTCGGAGCCCACGTAGACGGTGCCATTCGCGACTGTCGGCGAGGAGGAAACCGCACCTCCCGTCTCGACGTTCCACTCCGCTTGTCCAGTCGCTGCGTCGACTGCGTACAGGGAGTTGTTATTCGTGCCGACGTACACCGTGCCGTCAACGACCGTCGGTGAGGATTCGACATCACCGCGAAGACTGGTCTCGAACGACCAGCGGATGGCACCCGTTTCCGCGTCGATCGCGGTGAGCGTATTGTCGATCGTGCCGACGTAGACTGTCTCGCCTGCTAGTGTTGGTGATGAACTGACAGGGCTTCCAACGTCGGTTGCCCAGTGCGTCTCACCGGTCGTCGCATTGACCGCAGCCACTGACTGGTCTCCTGTCTCGGCGTACAGCACGTCATCGGCTACCGTCGGGGAGCCATCGATCGGGCCGATATCCCGTGCCCACCGCTCTGCACCGGTCGCGGCGTCCAGCGCGTGAAGGCCAGGCCCCCACAACGATTGGGACCCAACATAGACCGTCCCGTTGACAATCGTCGGCGATGAGACGACTCCATCATTGTCGGTGCTGAAGGTCCACTGCGTGGAACCGGTCTCCGCGTCGAGGGCGTACAGCGAGTCATCAAAGCTAATCGACGCCCGTGAGCCAACGTAGACCGTTCCGTTTGCGACCGTCGGCGAGGACACAACGGCATCGTCCGTCTCAACCGACCAGCGTTCCTCACCCGTGGCCGCGTCCACAGCGAGAACCGAACCGGATGTCAACCCAACATACACCGCGGTCGGCGACTGCGAGAACTGTGGGTCACCAACCGAAATCGTCGCGTCCGTGGTCGCTGTGCGTCCCTCCGAGTCCGTCACCTGCAATTCGACGGTATACTCGCCAGCTTCGAACTCACGGGTGACCGTCTCACCGGTGGCTGTCTCTCCATTCGAGAACGCCCACTCGTAAGATTGGATCGCCGTTGCGGCTGTCGACCCGCTCGCGTCAAGCGTGAGCGTCTCACCCGCTACTGGTGCTGTGGGTGAGATATCGATCACCGGGGTCGGCGAATCCGAACGCGTATTGACGGTGACGGTCCGTCGTACCGTCGTGACGTTGCCCGCGCTCCCGGTGGCCCGAACACCGAGTTCGTGCTCCCCACTCGTCGTCAACGCGTACTCGAACATCCCGTCGGATGCAGTCGCTACTAGCGACCCATCCACGAGCAACTCGAATTCACTGATCTCTCGATCGGGGTGTGGGTGCGTCGACTCGGCCGCGTCGATCGTGATCGGTTCGTCAGGATCCGCACTCGACGGCGCGGACACCGACACCGACGGTTCGGCCACGCGCTCCTCACGGGTCGCAACGTCGACAACGCGCGTCACGGAGACAGAGCGGCCGTCGATTACTCCTGACAGCGTCACTTCGTAGACACCCGCCTCGTCGAGCGTGGTTGCGAACGTTCCGCCACTTCCAGCGTCGACCGCGGTGTCCCCGCGGATGACCGACCACGAGGGATCTGAAACGTCTGCGGGCGCGTCGAACGTCAGCGAGTCGCCCGGTTCGGGGTACGTCCGGTCCACAGCAACCCCGATGTCTGTCGTCCGCGCTGCCACCGTCGCGTTGGCGACGTCGACGGCCGTCGACGATGTGGCGGTCCGGCCTGCGGCGTCCCTGACAGTCAGTTCGACCTGCGCCGTGCCTGCGGCGTCGAACGTAACACTCGACGTCACACCTGTCGTCGTCGTTTCGGTCGTCCCGTCACCGTCGGTGTCGATCGCCCACTCGTACGATTCAATCGAATCGTCCGCGGTCGTCCCACTCGCGTTGAGTTCGACGGGTTCGCCTGTCAGTACATTGGACGAGACGTCGATTACTGGCAGCGGCGGTTCGACCGATCCGTTCGTCGAGAGCGTGCGAACCGGCCAGTCCTGCTGGTCCGTGGGGCCCGAGGTCGGCATACGAGCGTACGCAGCCTGCGCTTCGGCATTAGAGAGGCCCTCCTCGACGAGGAACGGCTGGAACGCGGCGCGGTAGGACAGCCATCCAGTCCCGTTGTCCGTCTTCTCGACGGTCACACGGAACGTGCGCTCGTCGCCGGGTTTGTACTGACTTCGGATGTCGATGAGATGGTGATCAAGCGTTATCGTCTCGCCGCTGGCGTTGACCGCTTCGCTGCCCGGGCTGGTCCGTTGAACTGAGACGTTCGCGCCAGCGTCGGTTAGGGGCGTCACGTCCGCTACGGAGATGTTCTCACCGTGAGATAGCGAGAGGTAGCTCCGCTCTCCGGAGACGCCAGCACCGCGCGCATTCGAAACTACGAACGTCACAGTTGTCGTTTCATCGACCTTCAGTTCGCCCAGCCGCTCTTCGATCGTCGCCGGATCCTCGGTGAGGCGGACGCTTGGGTTTGGTTCCTTAATCAGATCGAGTCGACGATCCGCTCGTTCGTATTCTTCATAGGAGAAGCGTTCCAATGAACCGAAGTACTGTGCCATCGCACCGTTCGAGTCACCAAATTCGGTGCTCGACAGGCTAGCAGTCCGCTGTTCGTCACTCTCGACAGCAAGGCACGTGTCGTAACTGCCCGCATATGGATTGCTTGATACTCGGCTGAGACACGCGTCCACGAGAACTGCCCGCTGACGGAGGATGACCTCCCTGAGCCGCTCGCGATCTTGCTCCTCCCAAGCGACCTGTTCCTGTTCGTACAACCGTTCGAGTTCGGCCAGTAACGCAGAGCTGTTGCCCGCACGACGGACGTCATCGCGGGTCATTCGCGCATCAAGGTCGTTCTTCAGTTTCTGGTTGACAGCGGCAATTTGGCCGGCAGTTCCACCGTCATAGTTGCCAGTCGCGACTTGATATGCATCTCTCGCCTGCAAGGCGGTGCCGACTCCCGGTACCGATCCGAGAACCGCTCCTTTTGTCTCTTCGGTGATGACTGTACTGAAGCCGTCGCGCATCGATGTTTGGACGGTTTCGTTCCACGGTTCGCTGTAGAGGAGGCGGTCGTAACTCGCTTGGTACGAGGATGCGAGCGTGGCCCGAGCGTTGGCCGACCCATTCATCGCGTCCCACGTACTCGCTTGGCTGGTAACGTTGTAGGTCGCCGTGGTCGAACTCACCGCTCCGCCGCCATCGCCGGGTTCTGCAGTCACCGATACTGAGCCGCCGTCGGCCGATTCGGGAACCTCGACGAGGACAACAGCAGTTTGGGAAGTTGCGGTTCGGAAGAAATCCGTGGCCGACAGTGAAGCGGTTGTCTCGCTTTCGTCGGTAATCGTATCGTACTCTGTTGGTTGGATGCTCTCGATGGTGGCGTCGCCCTCGACAGTCAGATCAAGCGTTGGGTCCTCGACGTGGTTCGAGCTGAGAAATGACCCAGAACCGATATCGATGGTCACGACGACCGGATACACACCGCCGGGTGCGAACGTCTGGCTTTGGGGGGAGAGATATCTGCAGTTTGTGCGATCCCGGTGGTAGTCTGGCCGACCGTGTCCGTCGTGCCGAGGTCGGTTGCCGCCCGCGTTGGTGCTGCGTCCACAACAGAGGCTGCGGTGAGCGGGGCAGCGACCGTCGAAACGATTACGAGTGTTACCAATGCAACGACACCGAACTGCGAGAGTGCTGATCGAGTCATATGAGTCAGGTTGGATTTGCTTGCCGCAAGGGAGGTTCAACTCGAACGCACGAGTCGCCGCCTCGAAACTGATTCCGCTGGTAGGTGATTCGTATTAGTGGCTTGAGATAAACCTGTGGTGTCCAGGGGGGTTCCTCACTCCACTCGCTCACTGCTGATGGGGGTCGCTCCTTGAGAGTGTCTCGTGAGCGACTCCGCGTCGTCGAGGTGCTGCTCACGCGTCCGAGAGCGTAAGAACGGAGCGATTTCCAACAGTCACGCCACCGAGGAGGGAATCAACGGCTCACGGCTGCAACGACGTCGTCGATGGTGAACAGTTGCACACCAACGGCGTCCTGTAACCTATCAGCGGCTGAGGATTCCAACAGCGCTCAAGTAGTCAGTCCGGGGAGTGTGGGTCTGTCGCCGTCTCGAGTCGGTAGACACCGTCTAGAGCGTCAAAATCATCGTCAAACGCGTAGAGATATCCCAAGCCTCGGGTCTGCATATACGCAACAATACACGCATCGACGAACGAGAGTTGACGGTGGCGTCTGAAGAGCGCTTTTGCGGTCGCAGTCGCATCGGAGTTCACCGACGCAATATGGAACCGTGCGTTTTCTTCGAGTCGATCTAAGAAATCGACGGCCGCATCGTGTCCGGCGTGTGTCGTCAATCCATTGAGTGTCTCCGCTAGAACGTGAACTACCCCACCCTACCGCTCGCCTGACGGCTCGCGCTTGAGGGTGGGGCTTCCTGCTTCTACGACGCGCTTTGCAGACACCGAATCGGTGTCCACAGGAAGCGCAGTCTCCACAGGCGTTGATTCGGAGCGTCCCTCTCCTACATCTTCAAGACCGCGAGAAAGGATATTCCACGCCGCGTTCGCGTCCCTGTCCGCCTCAAATCCACACGCTGGACACGAGTGTTCGCGCACCCACAGCGGTTTCTCGGTCGAACCGCCGCACGACGCACACTCCTTGGTCGTCCCGCTCGGGTCTACGGCAACGAAATGTGTGCCTTCGCGTGCACACTTGTATTCGAGCATCCGCAGGAACGTTCCCCACGCCGCGCCTGCTCGGTTCCGTGAGTTGCCCGGCAGTTCCACCAACCCCTGTGCGTCCAAGTCCTCCACGGCTACCAAATCGTACTCGGTGGCGTAGTAGTTCGACAACTTGTGGAGGAAATCCCGCCGCTTTCGCTTGAGGTCGGCGTGACGCTCGGCTACGACCCGGCGTTGTTTCTCCCAATTTGCAGAGCCGTGTTCCTTCCGTGAGAGGGCACGTTGTGCCCGTTCCAAGCGTTCGCGCTCGTCGGAAAGGTCGGGGGATTCGACCGCCGTTCCGTCCGTGTCGTGAGCATACTTGCAAATTCCAACGTCGATGCCGACGCACTTCTCGGGGTTTTCAGGCTTCGCTGGTGGGGACTCAGGCGTTTCGACACCAAGAATGGCGTACCACTTCCCGGTTGGTTCCTGCTTGATTGTGACCGTCTTGATTTCGGCGTCGTCGGGCAGGTCGCGGTGGAAGGTGAGCGGGATTTCCCCGAGTTTCGAGAGCCACAGTTTGGTCCGACCGCTCGTGTTTTTGAGCTTGAAGCCGGATTGACTGTAGGTGAAACTGCGGTACTCGCCCGGTGCCTTCCAGTTGAGAGTGCCGACGTGGTAGCCGTTCTCTTTGCGACCGCGAAGTGTTGAGAGGTTGTCGTACAATCGCTGAACGACTTTCTGGAGAACCTTCGAGTGAACTTGTTTCAGGTCGTTCCACCACTTCTTAAGATTCGGAAGGAGCTTCTGTTCGCTGTATGCCGAAGTGTTGTCGGTTCGGTTGAGTCGGTGGAGGAAGTGGTTGTAGACCTGCCTACAGGTATCGACAGTCCACGCTAACTGTTCTTCGAGAGCGTCGGACGGTCGCAGCCGATACCTGTAGTTGTAGTTCATCTACGAGCGTTCTTCGATGAGTTCGTCAAGTTTCTCTTGGACGAACGACGAGAGGTTAAGATGGTTCTCCTCAATCCACTCGGCTTGGTCGTCACGGATAGAGATGTTCTTGCGTGTTGCCACGCCACAATATACACAAAGTACACAAATAAGCGTTGCGATTGCGTGGGCCTGTGGGCCTGCCACCGAATCGTGTATGAGAACTGTGCGGCGCTGTATCCCCTCCCTACTCGCTCCCTTCGGTTGCTCCTTGAGGAAGGGGCCTTAGCGCCTCAATTCAGGTAAATTTGACTCTTGTTCGACGACCGACAGCACGAGTGTGGTCCTCCTCAGGTGGTCGGTATCGAAGTCCCGGCGTGGCTGAGCGACCGCCACGAGAACCGAATCGGTCTCACACAACTGCTACACCTATCTGAACAGCACCGCACGGACTCCGAGCGAACACCATGGAGCCGCAGTCATGTCAACAACAACGACAGACACTATACCCCGACAGAGAGAACCGACGAGTATGCCCTCCGAATCGCTCGTCTCACGCCGCGGCCTGCTGGCCATACTGGGCGGGGCTGCCTCGATCGGCCTCGGGGCGGTGTTCGGGACGGGTGCCGTTCGTCCCCCGCTCAGTCTCGAACACCGAGTCCCCGCAGGCGAGTGGCCGATGGCGAAGCGGACGCCCCGGCGCACCGGCTTTCAACCACAGCCCGGCCCCCAAGACGGTCTCGTCGAGGCGTGGCGACAGCCCGTCGAGTCCGCGAACGTCGTCTCTCCCGGACTGGTGGCGACGAACGACCGAGTGTACATCGTCGGTCGCTATGCGGTGCGGGCGCTCGCGAGTACGGACGGCCGACCCGACTGGGTGCGTCCCCGTGAGAACGCGCCGAGCGTCCTCACCAGCCGCGCCCCGTTCGAGTTCCTCCAGACGGGACCGACCGTCAGTGGCGACCACCTGTACGTCGTCGGTGGGGTGACACTATACGGACTCGACGCCACAAGCGGGCAGTCGACGTGGGCGTTTCGGACGACGAGTAGTTTCGAGCACGTCCTCCCGGTCGGCAACCTCGTCGTCGTCGGTGTCTCTCGCGGGTCCGAGGACCACCTCGTCGCCCTCGATCAGTCGACGAGTTTCGAGCGCTGGGCACGGCCGACCGCCGAGGTCCCACTCGCGTTCGCGTCGGGCACGGAGGGCCACGTGGACGCCCCGCTGTTACTCACCGGAACCACAGCACAGGGCGACAACCGGCAGTTGGTCGGCCGCGACCCGGTCGATGGCTCCGTCGACTGGCGAACGACCGCCGACGCACCGACGTTCGAGCGTTCGCGCTTCCCGCGATTAGCCGGGGGCGCGTCTACGCCGGTGGGTCGCGGCTGACTGCGTTCGCGGCCACCGACGGGAGCGTCGAGTGGCAGACGCCGATCGTGGACCGTGCCGAATCGATCTCGCCGGTCACCGACGGCGAGCGGGTGTACGGCGTCGGTGGCGGCGTCGCATGGCAGTTGACGCGACGACCGGCACGCGACAGTGGTCGGTGTCGGTCGGCGACGTCACCCCGTTCGTCCCGCCGGTCATCGCTGGTGAGACGCTGTACGTCCCCGGCGACGACGCCATCATCGCGCTCGACACGACCGACGGCTCGACGCGGTTTCGGCACGCGCTCCCGGCGTCGACGCCCGACGGCATGGCGAGCGCCGACGGCAACCTCTACGTCAGAACCCATCAGTCGGTCCGTGGCTACGTCGCCCCCGAGGAGGGAGACTCGTGAGCGACGCCGCGTCGCCCGCCGAGACTGCGGTGTCGACGTACGCCCAGCAAGTGGGACGCGGCGTCGTCTTCCTGCTTATCCTTCAGTACTCGCTCGGCATCGGTGTGAGTGCGACGGTCCAGCACGCGTTCGGTCCGACCCCGATTGTGCGCCCCACAATCGTCTCGACTGTCGTCGTGGCGCTCGTCGTTGCAGTCCTCGTCAACAGCGCCCACCAACCCAGCTACCGACAGCTGACGGGCTTCACCGTGGTTGCGTTTGTGATCGGGACCGCAGTCACCACCCTCGTTGGGGGTGGAGACGGACACGTCGGTGCGCTGTATCCGACGCTGCAGACCGGGCTCTCCTGGCTGGGCGCGTTCTGCATTGCGTACGCCGTCGCGTTCGAAGTCGAGTGGAGCCGCGTCGTCGAGGTGCTGCTCACGCGTCCGAGAGAGTAAGAACGGTGCGATTCCCAACAGTCACGCCACCGAAGAGGGAATCAACGGCCCACGGCTGCAACGACGTCGTCAATGGTGAACAGTTGCACATCGTCACGCTCTGCAGCTACTTCCAGCACCGACTGTGTGAATCCACTCCGGGAAAACAGCGCATAGGATTCTGTACGAGAGCCACCGTCATCCGGTGTCCATCGGAGCTCTGCCGTATGTTGCTGGAGGCTGGAGAAGGCGTCGTATCCGAGTGGTGACTGTTGGAACTTACACTCACCGACGATCAACGTTCCATCGGTCGCGAATCCGACAACATCAATTTCGTGTTCGCCGTACCACCACTGACCGGTCTTCGTAATCGTCTGGTCTGGATACAGCTCTCGGAGGGCACGACAGCATAGTGCCTCAAACGAACTCGAAGCGAAGTCCGGGAGTGCTGGTTCGATAAGCGTCTCGAATGCATCTTCACCAAGCGCATCATACTGTCCATCCGAGCCATAGACGAAGTGGAACCAGAACCGGAAGAACGGGTCGCGGATACGGTACCGGCTGCGCTTACTGCGGGTTTTCTGTTCGGTGATTGGGACGTGCTGGTCAATGAGACGAAGCCGCGACAGACGATTCAGATACTTCGAGAGTTGATTATACGCAATTCCAGTCGTCCCCGCAATCTCGTTTCGGCTCGTGTTTCCTCCAGCAATCGCTTCGAGAATTGAGAAATATCGCGTCGGTTCTGTGAGTTCCATCCGGAGCACGTAGTCTGGTTCGTTGTGGAGCGTTCCATGCCGAGAGAGAATCGTTCGATGGATATTCGCACCGAGTGATGCGTCTGGTTCCACCTCTTCGAGGTAGTACGGAACCCCACCGAACACACTCCACGTCAACACGCGTTCTGTTGGCGAGTACGTCTCGTCGAAAAACTCCATTGCCGCATCGAACGGTAGTTGTCTGATATCGAGTTTGAGTGACGACCGCCCATACAGCGGGCTGTTTCCGAGGAGTGCGGCTTCTTCCATCATGCTGATCGACGACCCGACGAGTACGACCGTCGATTCGGCGTCATCGAGTTCGTGGTCGAAAAGCGCCTGTAAGACTGATGGAAGGCTTTCGTCTTGCTCGACAAGGTATGGAAACTCATCAAGAACAACAATCGCGTCCTGGTCGGCGAGATAGCCGAGAACAGACTCCCAATCTTCGCGAATTCGCGAGAGTCCGGGGTAGGTATCTGCGGCGACGTCGATGAACTGCTCGAGTTGTAGTGCACGCGTTTTTTGCTTTGCCTGGTAAACGATGGCGTCGTCGTACTCCGCGAGCGACTGTTTGACGAGTGCTGTTTTCCCGAGTCGCCGTCGTCCAAACACGATTGCGAGTTCCGCGCGCTCGGACTCGTAGAGTGAGTGTAACCGTGTGAGTTCCTCGGTCCGGTTCACGAACGTGTGCATATCGATCTCTCGACGCCCAATTGAATAGTACTATCGGTAACCGTACTTTGAAGTATGATACTCTAAAGTATGATACTCTAAAGTATCATCTTGGGCGTACCCCCCACCACGAGCGGACTGTGACAGCATGGACACCACACCTAACAGAAGGCCCGCTCCAAGACAGCCCATGGACCGGACGGACTTCTTCCTCGGCTTGATCGTCGTCCTGTTGGCTGCACAGGTATACGAGACTGGAGATGGTCACACACCGATATTCATCGTGCTTCCCGTGATGGCGATTCTGTATCTGGGGCCGGTGTACCTCGTTGGGGCAGTCGTCTTCGAGAACGTCGTCGACAGCTGATCCGGCGCACACGGGGAGGCACGTGAACCCAAGCGGACTCCCGACGCCCTCACTCCTGTGCAGACGTCGACTCGTTGAGCACCGTCTGCTGGATGAGTTGCCTTACGCCTCTGCGAAACCGTTCGGACGCCGAACTATCTGAGATGTCAAGTCGGTCTCCCAGGTCGGCCAGCGAACACGTCCGCGGAATCTCTAGATATCCACACGCAGCCGCTTCGACCAGCAGCTCTCGTTGGGCGTCCGTCAGCGACACACTGGTCCGTCCTGGTATGTCTCCTCGTAGAGTCGCTTGACGGAGATGTCGATCTCGTGGTCACGACAGAACTGCATGATGTGTCTGAACGCGTCTCGACTCGGAAACCGGGCGAGACACCGCCACCCATTGTTGCTCCCGACCGCACGCTGGAGGACGCCCCCGACCGAGATGAACTCGGGCATGAGATTCGTCTCGTCTCCGACCGGAGTGAAGTCCACCCGGTAGAATCGACGGTCTCCGGTATCGTCCAAGACGGTTGGATTCGTGACTGAGCGGTCGTCAGCGAGCGCCCGCTCGACCGCCGCGAAGTCGTCGCTCCGCACCGAAAAAAGCATCTGCGTCCGGTCGTCTGGCCCCCGATACGTCTCTTCCCATTCGACCTCAATGTCGGGTATCTCCCGTAACGGCGTGAGCAAGATCGGATGGTCGATTGTGAATTCTGCTATGAGCATTGGTACCATCCCTCACTAGATGATAAAATGTGACGGTCACGGATAAACACCCGGGAGGCTCAGGCAGGGGACTCATTCCGTTCCCGATAGAACAACCCTCAGATGTCTACGTTCGACGTGCCGTCGTCGCAGCAGGACGCTGATCGACTTGGGGAGCTTTGCGGCGTCATCGCAAAGCAGCGTCGGCGCCACGTCCTGTACTGTCTCCGTGACGCGGACGAAGCCACTGTGACTGTCGAGGAACTCGTCCAGTCTCTCGTCGAGCGAGCGGGTGACGGCGATCGAGCACGAATCGAACGGTGTCTGCACCACGTCTCGCTGCCGAAACTCGTCAACGCGGGCGTCATCGAACACGACCGGCGAAGCGGGTGTGTCCGGTATCGGCCATCCCCACAGCTCGAACAACTGCTGGAACAGGTGTCGGCACTCGAACCCCGCGACTCCTGAGGCCCCACGACCGGTCGGACAGACGGCGGCTCTTCTTTGTGTCCGCTGGACTGGTCGCAGCCGAGGTTGACGAAGTCCACCAATTTTGTATACTCATTGAGATGATCCAGTATGAAAGTCGCGAGTTATACTGTCACGGGTCGCCACTATGCGGAACTCACAGACGCGCTAACTGAGCGATTTTCTCCGGCGGAAGCCCACACGGGTGATGGGTTCGCGGTGTTGCTGATTGAGAAATACGAATTTTGGCGGACCAACTCGAATATGCAGGCGACGATTATCCTCGAAGAACAGACTGAGACGACGTGTTTCCTCAAGGTCATCGTCGGTGGCGGCGCAAGCGGGATTTTCAATTTGACGTTCGGCTCGGAACAGAAGGTCCTCCGAAAGATGACGACGGGAATCGAGGAGGTGATCGACGAACTCGGCATGGAGTTCAACGCCACTGCTCGCTAACTCCCAGTCATGGGGCCTCGCCGAAGAGTACGCGAAACCACTTATTGGCGACCGCATCGAACCGTGAACACAGCGCCTGTTCTTCGACAACGACAGACACTGAGTCGAGTGAACGACGGTACCGACTGCCACAGCCAATATCGAACTATCGGTGTCCACCCGGAACACCGTTCTCACAGCGATGTCGGGCCGTTTCACGGCCGTGAAACGGCGGTTCGCGGGGTCGAAAAACCCGTCTCGGTTTACTGACATAACAAACAACGTGTAGCCCGAAAGCCCGCAAGCCAACCACCGTGGGCTCACGGTGGTGAGCACCGCCTGAGTGACCCACCTCGGGGCCACGTGATTCGCGACGCGGAGTCGCTCGTCACCACGGACAGCGTCGCGTGCCATCCACCCCCGAGGCGCTCGCCGTGCGTATCTGCCGCGCCCGCTACTGACCCGCAGTCGACGCCGTTAGCTCACGACCCGCGGCCGTTGCCACGGTCCGTGTCGTGTCCATTCTTGCGCCCATTGCCACGGCCCTTATCGTGTCCCTTCTTGCGCCCGTTCCCCGGTGCGTCGGAGTCGGCGCTGCACGACCCCACCGCGACGTCTGCACTCGTGTCGCTCGTCACGCGGAATATCGCCGTCGTGCCGCTGATTTCGTGACCGACGAAGACGAGCGGGTCGTCAATCGGGCTCTCTTCGGCGGTCGCGAAGTCCAGCCCCTCCGGGCCGAGGTCGCCGGCAGCGCCGGCGGGCGCGTCACCGTCTTCGATGGCCGCCTCGATGTCGACCGAGAAGTCTCGGTTGTTGAC
>NZ_JPES01000105.1:0-21357 GCF_000730175.1 Haloferax sp. ATB1
GCGTTTTTTGGCCCCTGAAGGGTGCGGGGCGCAGCGAGATGCGTCGCGCGGTGTTCGAGATGGCGACACGAGATGTCTACGAGCGACAGTTCGACGAATCGTGCGGGAAATCCTGTGGGAACGCCTCCTGTCCAGAATGTGGCGGGCAGGTCATTACGGACGCTGGCGAGCGACGGTGCGACTCCTGTGGGCTCATCATCGACGGCCACGGCATCGACCGCGGCCCGGAGTGGCGATCATTCGAGCGCGAGGAGCGCAAGCGAGTGGGCGCGCCGCGAACGCCGACGCGGCACGACCATGGCCTCGCGACCGAAATCGGTCGACACGTCGATGCGAACGGGACAGCGATTCCGGGTGAGCGACGACAGCAACTCTCCCGGCTCCGCACCCAGCACAGTCGGAGTCGCTATCAATCGAGTCGTGAGCGACGGTTGGCTCACGGGTTGGACGAAGTCCGGCGGCTTGCCGGCGCGCTTGACCTCCCAAACAGCTTTCGTGACCAAGCATGCCGATGTTTCCGGTCCGCTCAACAGGCGGACCTGCTGCCGGGGCGGTCGATTGAAGCAGTCGCGGCTGCGAGCGTCCATGCGGCCTGTCGATGTGCAGGACTCTCGCGAACGCTCGCTGAACTTGTCCCACTCGCACGGGTGGCTGACTCGCGCGTCCGGTCAGCGTACAACGCACTCAATACAGAACTCGGGCTGCCTGCGAAGCCCGTCACACCAGTCGAGTTCGTTCCGCGAGTGGCGGATGCGCTTGATGTGACGGACCAGATTCGACGACGAGCACGGTCGTTAGCTGAGGCATCGAGTGATGAGTGGGCTCATCGGGGCGCGAATCCGCATGCAGTCGCGGCAGCGTGTGTGTACACTGCGGCGGCTGAGCGGGACTGGCCGCTCACGCAGGCGCGTGTTGCAACAGTGAGTGATACCTCAACTCAAACAATTCGGACGCACTACCAGACGTTGTGTGAAGCACGTAGGTGAATGTTCACTTAGGCAGACTACTGGGGGCCGAGATACTGCTTGCACTCTGCGATCATTTCGTCGGCGAATGACCCGGTCACTTGTCCTTGTGGATTGACAACGGCATCATGTTTGATTGTCGCGACGACCCATGGAGAGCAATACGAGGTCTTGGTCGGGTCTCTGCCACTCACCCACTCATCTCCAACTTCGAAGTTTCGCGGGAGATTACTGGTTGTGAGAGCTGCACACAAATACTCCTCGCCAGGATACGGGAGCAAGTCTGCAGCAAGAACGACCCAGAGGCGCGGATTTGACCCGCGACGAAATGGATCCGGTGCCCAGAATACGTCGCCCTTCTGGAAGCGGTTGGTGTCAGTCACGCTGTTGTCGTGGGTCAACGGCGTGTTCTTGCCATTCGTCGTACTCAAATGGTTCTTCTTCGCGACTCGCTGCCGTGGCAGCGGCATGGTTGGCTGCAGCGTCAAGGCTCAAGACGTGGTCACTCACGCGCCAGTACGTACCTCGATGCTCAACGCGACCTCGTTCTCTGAGCCTGACGAGAGTCGGGCCAACCGAGCCGGGCTTGACGGACGTCCGCTCGGCAATCTCGCTTTGGGTGAACGCTTGGTCAGCATTCTGAGCTAAGAACGAGAGGAGTTTGTAGGCGTTTGTCCCCGGTTTTGGGTTGCCATTCCCGTCGTCAATGGTCTCGAAGCGATCCGCGCTGATGGCATAGTCTATCAAATGTACTAAGATGTATTGAATGTATTGGACAGCAGCATCAGCGCTTATTCGGATAGCAGCGGGCATGGTGAGAACTGTCAACTCTGTTTCGCTCCTTATAGAACTGGACTCCAAATCTTCTGACGATATCTGAGGGGGTTTTGCGAGGGTAACCAAGCGACGAGCAGGCCGACAAAGTTTTGAATACGTACATACATTGTATGTACATGAGCACGAAACGGGTTAACTTCCGACTGCCCGAAGAGTTAGTAGCACACGCGGACATCGCTGCCGAAGTCACTCACAAAAACCGAAACGGAGATTCTCATCGAAGCACTCCGACAGTATCTCGAAGAGAAAGAGTCTGATGAGAGTTTCCGTGAGGCTGTTGTCGAACTGTATCTGAATAACCACATCGAGTTCGAGAAACTTGCCGAGATTATCGGGCGACAGGATGCCGAAGCCGTCCGCGCTTCGAAAGAGGTACTTGATCGTGGTGAAGAACTCGCAGACAAACTCGCAGACCTCTAAATGCTCGTTGTAGACACGAGCGCATTCATCTCTCTTTCAGTCGGCGAAGTTCTCGACGTCTTCGTCACCGAGTTTGACGTCGCAACCACAGAGGCAGTTCTTGAGGAACTCCAAAGAACTGCTGAGTACGATGACCGCCATGGCAAAGCCGCCACTGCCGTCCTCGATACGGCCGACGAGTTCACCGTTGTTGCTGTCGCTGGTGGTGAGTTTGTGACGAGCCGAATCGACGATGGTGAAACCAGCTGCGTAGCTGCAGTCCGTGAGGTGGATGCAGCGTTCTTGATTACCGACGACTACAGAGCTCTTCCTGAACTTCGAAAACTAGTGAGTGCAGAAGTTGCGCTATCTCCGATCGTTCTCCGGGCGCTGGTCAAGCGCGATGCCCTCAGCGAGGAGGAAGCAAGAGTCACCTTCGAGGCAATGGCAGAAGGACGTGATTGGCTCGGTGCGCCGATCTACCGGTACGCTCGACAGCTCCTCGAAGATACCTCAAAGTAAGGCATCTCTTCTCAAACTCTCCTTCTGACTCTACTGCTACAAGATGATTGGTACGGAACTAGTCCATCCTCTGAAATTGTGTGTCGACACATCCTCTGAGAGTGGATGTGTGCGGGCCTTCTCAAAGACGATTTCGAGCTTAGATAAAATCTGATGGCGAGTCATCTGCACTCTGATCTGTTTTCTTCGGAAACGATGGGGTGTAAAGTTCGGATAGCAGCGGTTATTCGGAATTGTGCTATCCAGAGCGAAGTCGGGGAGGAGAATTAGGTCGTATTCAAAAAGCTCGCCTAACTCGAGCTCGTCTGTCCAGGACTATTAATACACATTTGGGAGATATCAACAGAGTCAGTGGTGGAGAATCTTCGGCCGCCTTAGAGTAGATACTCCCCAATCAGTTCGATAAATTACGTACTTAAATTTGGCTTAATATTGTTACATTTAAACATTACTGAAGCGTTCTGAAGCTAATCGAACGATCTCATTTACAGTTCCAGCAATCTCTCTTTCCACTGATATGATTCCTCGTGGTTGCTATCACATTCTCAGGGCAGTAGATTAGTGAGACGGCCAACTTCCGATCCGATAATGTGGTGCTGTGAACGGGTGGATGGTCACTGTCTGTTCGACGTCTTTCGAGCTTCGAATTCTTCGTCGTTGCAGAGTTCTCCACACGCGTATCCTTCTCGGAGTTCAGTCAGAGTCCTGTCTGGCTATCCTGTCCGCTCACAACTCCCAACCGGTGCTGTAGATGAGGCCAGAATGGAACCGACGAGGAGGAGTGACCAGAGGAACATCCTCCGCTGAACAGTCCCAGCCCGCCAAGTCCACTCATAACATTCATCATGCCGTCACTAACTCCATTGCATCAGTGTACGGCAACCGTTCGCTCGCTCTGGTGAACAGAGGGGTTCCGACGACAGTGGGTTTATTTTGACCGAAATCGTGATTTTGAGTATGGATTTCATGATTCGATTGTACTTGTCTTCGTCTGTGATTTCACCGTGCCCACTATTGGGAATATAATACATTATTAATGGCGTAGTGCCGATATCCGAAAACCGGGGCAGACGGACTGTCGTTACTGCGACTGTTCAGACTTAACTGGCATAGTTGATGTCAGCAGTGCCGTAGCCAGTCATATGGCTGTTTTCGGCCAGTCTTGGCCCATCTCGTGAATGGCCTCGCCATGTGGGATACAATCCACTCGACGCTACCTGAACTCATGTGGTCGTCATCTGTGAGTTCATACAGACAGACCGATTGGATTCCGTTCCCTTGTAGGGGTTCGTCGTCAGTGGCCGTGCTGGCGTCGTGTGGACTGACTAAGGACGCGGGGAATACGATTTAACGAGACTCATGAGACCGGCCCCCGAGTGCGAGCAAAAATTCCCGTACGTTGGAGACATGATGGTGCTATTGGTACTCCTCTCGGCTGAGGTTCGCACGACGTTCTTCAAACTCCTCGTCAGAGAGGTTGCCACGGGCGTACGCCATCCGTAGTTCCTCGAGTGCCCTGTCACCGGTCAGCGACGACCCCACACCACCGATGAGGCCGCGATAGAGGAAGTAGCCGCCACCGACGAGGACGACGAGCCACAGGAGCATCATCCGATTCCCCACAGTGGAGAGAGACCGCCGGCGATACCGCCGCCCCACCACCATCCCATCATCGCCATCATCGGGACGGCAAACACCATCATCAACATGGGTAACAGGACGACTGCAGCTATCACAACGAGGATGACCCTCAACAGGCCATCTGATCTGTTTTCGCTGGACATCGAAATTCGCAAATAAATTGGTTTGCTGGCGTATTAAACCGAACCACTGGCTGCACCCAACGTGACGTGGCTCTCTTGGATTACCTCTCCGATTCGTCTCTCAATCGCTGGCGTCGCTGTTGGAACTCTTCCTCGTCGAGTTCGCCTCGAGCGTACCGCTCACGGAGGACAGCCATCGCCGAGTCGTCTGATTGCGGGCCTGTTGCTGACCGATTGAACGCCCAGTAGAGCGCACCACCTAGGACTCCGAGCGTACCGAGTGCTCCACCAAGGAGCGACAGTCCGGAGAACCAGCCTCCTCGTGAACCGCCGGCCATCATTCCCGGACCCATTCCTGGACCCATCATCCACCCACCACTCGTGCTCTCCGAGTCAGAACCAGAGCCGTATGGGATAGCACCCTGCTGGACGATTTCGTCGCTTGAAGGAACGTTCCCATCCGGGATTTGGGTCTCTTCGGCGGGACCGCCTGGTTGACCAACGACGATTCGTCCGACCATGCCGAGGGACTTGTGTGGGATACAGTAGTAATCGTACGTCCCCGGTGTCTCGAAGGTGTACTCGTAGCCACCCTCTGAGATAATCTCGCTGTCGAATGGACTCGCCTCAGATGGAATCCGCTCGTCGTAGGTCGTCGCTGAGTGGGCACCGGCCGCTATCTCGAACCGGACGGTGGTCCCGGGTTCGATGAACAACCCAATCGGGTCGAAGTAGTTGTTGCCCATCTTCACGACGGGCGTCTGCTGTGCTGTTGCTGTCTGTGAGAGGCCTGCTGTCGCGGTGGCACTCGTGCCGAGCAGTCCCAGGAACTGTCTTCTCGTCGTTTTCATGATGATATAGTCGCTGATTGTGGTTACCCGCGAACGTAGTCGTAGAGTCGCTGGGCCAACCCTGACCGCTCGCTCGACGCCGTGCGAATGGCCTCTTCGAGTTCGTCACGTTCGACGATACCGATGAACTTCTCCACCCGTTCGTCGCCCGCATAGATGAGCGTCGTGGGTGTCTTCCGGACGCCGTACTCTTCGGCCGTCTCGAGGTCGTTCTGGATATCGACCTCCCGAAACTCTACGTCCGGGAATTCGTCTTCGATACCCTCGTTCTTTTCTCTCTGTGTGGCACACGCCCCACACGTTTCCTGCGTGAAGAGGATGACTTCAGTCATGGTCTTGTGTATGGTCTTGGTCGTTATTTGACTCCGATTCACTATCGAAGGTTTCCGGCCGAGTCGAATTTCGATATCGAGGCCGACGTGGACGTCCATTTCATCGAACCACCGACCCGAGTATCTCTGGGACGTCGTCTAGCACACCGAGCCACCGGTTTTGTGACCGGGTGCGGGCGACGAGGGTGCCGCAGATGAACGGTTTGACTGGCGGGACACCGATAGCCAACTCGTCGATTTCTCGCATCTCGAATCGGTCCTCGCTTTCGAAGGTCGCTCTAGTATCCCGATTGAGGTGACACTCAGCGGCCCCGCGTCGCCAGACAGGGTTTACGGCGTTCTGAACCGATCCGACCCACCCATCTGCGTGAACGTGTTCCAAGAACCGAAGCTCTCCACCCGGTTTGAGCACGCGGGCAATCTCCCCGAGTGCTGCATCGACATCTGGGATAGTACAGAACACGAGCGAACCGACGACGACGTCGAACGAATCGTCATCGTACGACAGCGACTGGGCACCGTCGGAACGAATCTCGACGTCGAGGCCGACATCTTTCGCTTTCTGTACCGCTCGTCGACGCATGTGCGGGTCGGGTTCGACGGCGTGGACGACGAGCTCTGAGTCACGTGTCTGTGCCCGCTCGAAATACGGGAACATCGCACCAGTCCCTGCACCGATATCGAGGACTGCACCGTGCAAGTCTTCCGTAAGGTACTCACGGTGTTCTCGAAGGAGCGTGCGTTCTGCAGGCTTGGTCACCGGGTCGTATATGGCTGCGAAGAGCCGGTGGGATGGTGAATCCGTGGGTTTTGTCATGGTGCTAGGTAGTGTCGTGAGTGGTGTTCCGCGTTAGCGGTCCTTCGATTCGAGTGTCTGTTTTCGTTCCTCGAACTCTTCGTCCGTGATTTCGCCGCGAGCGTATCGTGCCCGAAGCGTTTCGAGCGCGGAATCGGACGACGTCGATTCGTCTCGGTCGCTGAGTCCATAGAAGACCAGCACGCCGAGTCCGATCAGCAGGAGTGGCCAGAGGAACATCCCACCGCCGAACATTCCGAAGCCACCGCCCATCATTCCGCCACCCATCGTGAGAAGCGGAATCACGACGAGTGCTGCGACGACGAGGAGGATAATCGTCGTCGTGTTCATCCGACTCGCTTCTGCCATCAGTCGCCACCTCCAGATGCGAACCGGTCTTCGACGGCCGAGAGGACGTCCTCGAATCGACCCTTGACTTCGACCGTGATATCGTCCAAGTTCGGGTTTTCGGTGATACCGACGAGTTGTTCGGGGTCGACGGCGCTCACGACCACGTCACCGTCATCGTTCTCGTAGACGACGACATTGCACGGGAGCAAGGCACCGAGGTCCGGTTCTTTCGTGAGTCCTTCGTGCGCGAGTGGCGGGTTGCAGGCCCCGAGAATCCGGTACTGTTCGGTCTCGACGTCGAGTTTCTTCTTGAGCGTTGCCTGTACGTCGATATCGGCGAGGATGCCGAACCCTTCGTTCTGCAACTCGGTTTCGACTGCGTCGAGGACGTCGTCGAACTGTGCGTCAACTGTCGTGGTGATGGTGTACGTCATTGTGTGTTCTCCGTGAGCTTGGTTGAGACCGCACTCGATGTGGAAGTCATTCCGACTGCCAGTGTGGCATCAATATTGGGTTTTCTCTACAACATTAAATGTGCTCCCCACGGATAAATACAGGGAAGTCGTATTTCCGGGGTAGCAATCCTCCGACAGACTTTTGTAGTGTATTTCGACTCAATTACAATACCTGTCCGTCGAGTTCTCTCTTTGAACTGTGTTCTGCCTTCTCTAACACGAGAGGGGGCTAGAAGGAGTCGTTAGCAGTGACCCGCGCCACCCATTCCCCCGTATCCACGCATTGGGCCGTATCCGCCCATTCGTCCGTCGTCGGCCATGTCCTCACCCATCTCCTCGACAGTCACGCCCATGTGCGATTCCATCCACTCGACAGCACCGGGACCCATGTGGTCGTTCATGTGCGACTCCATCCACGCGGTCCACTCAGTGGCGGTGCCGTTGTACGGGGGTGCGTCGTCAGCAGCCGTGTCGTTGCCATGTGCACTGACTACGGGTGCTGCAACCGCGAGTCCGACGATTGCGAGCACCACGAGTAGCCAAGTTCTGGTGTTGAAGGTAGTCATTGTTTTTCTCCTCGGTTACTCGTAGGAGTGCTCAGGAGTTATCGGAATGGGTGTGAACTGACTCAGGAGAACGTTCGAGAACGCCTATAGAGCAATCTAACCGTTTCTTGTTCACAGTATCGTTCATCGCCAGCGAATTCGAGACGTTCGGTACTTGCCCCCAAGTCGAGAGTCGATGGTCCGCGTGGCACCGCCGAGGTTTGGAATCTCAGCCACAATCCCATTAACAGAGCAGCCCCGAACGTGTGATGTCGAACTTCGTCTCCCCGCGTATCGTCGAGTAGTGCCGCAACCGATGCTGCCGTTGTCACATCACGTCGTCACGAATGACACTCGATACAATCCTCAAACAGCTCGAACACACGCTCGCTCCGGTTCGGCAAGTGATGAAACTCCCACTGACAATCGTCGCAGCGGCTGTCGGGTTCGCTCCACTCGCAGTCCTGTTTTCGTTCGTGCTCCGACTCTCGTGGGTTGCACAGCAAAACACGTCGGTCGCTCCGTTTTCTACCGGAGACGAGGCACCACCGTTCTGAACAGACTCGACCACCGTCGAATTCGTCGATAATGAATTGAGACTCCTGCTGAATCGACTACTCGCCGTCAACTACACCGGACGTGAGTCGCGCAACGAGTGAAGCGAACAGACGTTTTCGTTCGACTGCTGGAGAATCTGTGCTTGGTTGTGCCTCTTCGTCGTCGAGTGCGTCAACGTCGGCATCGTCTCGTTTCGACGCTTCGTATTCGGCAATCAGATGTGGGACGTGCCGATTGCACATATATCGAAAGATGTGGCCGGGACACATAGTGGTTTGCCAATTGGTAACAAACGAATCACGTCGGCCGTTGTAGAAGGTCATCACTCGGGTACACTCGATACGTTCGGCCCTGTCGCTCACGGTACAGCAACCCTCGTTTCTCCAGCTCGCTCACTGTCTGGCTCACTTTGCTCTTCGAGAAATCAGACCGGTCCCGGAGTTCGATCTGCGTGATTCCCGGCGACGAGAGGACTGGTTCGAGAATCCGTCGTTCGTCCTCCGGTAAGACGTCGAGGATGGGTTCTCGACGAGGAGATGGGTTGTCGCCCTCCGCTGGTGATTGCGGTTCAGTATCTTCGGAACTCGTCTCTTCCACGTTCTCCGGCACCGGACCCTCTCCTGTTGATTGGCTTTCACTGGAGGGTTCGACTAGCGAGTCACGGAGGCTGAAATATATCCCCCCGAGTGCGCCCGTAACGACGAGGGTCCCGAGGACGTACCACAGGGGACTCGTTCCGTGGACACCTGTCATCGACGTCCCCATCATCGAACCCATCATCTGGTCGAACGACTGCTGTTGCTGGTACGCTTGCCAGCTAAGTAGCCCTCCCACTGCCAAGAGAGACACGAGGGCGATTCCGACGACGGTATCTGTTTGACGTCGATTCATGTCCGTTTCCTCCATCGACGCGAATGTATCCTCATGAGTGTCTATCCGACTTCCATCGTCGTACGTATTTTGGTCTGTCTCATGTGGTGAATATAGGGCCCGGTCTGTAACACCCAATGGAATAACTACCAGAACAGGTCGACGAGACGGGGCGGCCTCGTTGGGACTCGAATCTTCAGTGGTGTCAAGCAATGTTCGTGCCTTTCGCAGAGAACTATGTGAATGGCATTCCATTCGAATTTGCCCCATGGATGTTCTAGAATCGACGATGACAGAGGTGTCACGTTCGAGAGTACCATGACGGATATCACTCATTATATTGTGTCGGACTTTGACTTTACAGATGTATGGGTGTAATATGATTCTATCATGCGAGTTTGTTCCACTCATTTCTCCCTATTCAAATGTGAAATCCCTCGATATCTGGAACAAGTACGCCCCTTCGGCAGTCTAGAGACACCTACGTACCGAATACTCTACTTCTGGTTTGAAAGTCGAACGCATATAAATGAACGCTAGCGGTATCGATGGGTTTTGCCTGCTGTTCACCCTGTGTCTCCCTTCGAATCGACATCGCACAGTGTCTCGAAACGTGAGAACAACGAGTCGTTGATATATCACTCCGTGGTCAGTGTTCAGTATGGTCTCACGCTGGACCCGACGTCGGTTCCTCAGCACGTTCGGGGGTACTGCAATCGTCGGTGTAACTGGATGTTTGGAGTCCGAAGGTGAACAGCCATCATTCGAGGATACACTCGCAGTCACGACGGCAACGCAATTCAGCTCGCCGGGGTGCAGTTGCTGTGGTGAGTACGCGACATACCTACGGCAGTACCTCGATATCGAACTCGGTGAGCGTTACCCGAGTGATATCGAGAGTATCAAACAGCAGTATGGTGTTCCCGACGAACTTCTCAGCTGTCACACGCTGGTTCTCGACGACCTCGTCGTCGAAGGACACGTCCCTGTCGAAGCTATCGCAACAGCACTCGAACAGCAGTCGGTTTCGGGTATCGCGTTACCCGGCATGCCGTCTGGGTCACCGGGAATGCCCGGTGAGCAGACAGAGCCGTTCACTATCTACAGCTTCGAGAGTGGAGAAATTGGAGATGTGTTCATCGAGCTATAATCGAGTTCGTCCGACTCGATTCGTGGGTGACGGTGGTCAGTGGTGGTCGTGACTCTGACCTCGCTCACCTGCTGCAATAGTTGGTTGGACGTGTGAAAATTCGGATGGCCGTTTTTCGAACGCCTGTTTGCACCGCTTAGAGCAGAAGTGGTACGTCTCACCGTCGTGTGAGAGACTCGGTCCGCTGTCGTCGGTCCGCATCCCACAGACCGGGTCACGGTACTGTCCGGGGGCACCGAGTCCACGCCTGTAGACAATGAGGAGGAACCCCGAGAGGGCGAACGCGGTGACGTTGAGGTAGAACGTGTAGTTGAGTTCGAAGTACGTCTGTTCGCTCGCGGTCTGGCCACCTGCCAAGTTCGGGACGATACCGAGGGTGTTGAACAACTCCTCCATGAGGAAGCCGGTGAACGCCATCGTCACGAAGAAGATGCCGAGGATGTACAGCATCACCTTCCAGCCGTAGTATTTGCGGTAGACGTTCAGGACGGGTATCGTGATGAGGTCGGCGTAGACGAACGCGATGACGCCAGCGAAGCTGATACCCCCACCCCACAGCGCGACGGCGAACGGGACGTTCCCCATGCTTCCGACGAAGCTGATGACTGCGATGGCGACACCCATAATCGCGTTCTCGGCGCTCACTAGCAGTCCATCACCCTGGAGGAATAGCGCGTTCCACACCCACTGAGGGACGAACACGATGACGAATCCCGAAATCAGAAAGCCCGCAACGACGTCCTTCCATATCATCGACCATTCCTTGCGGTATTGGTTGCCCACTTTGTACCAGCCCCCCCACGAGAGTAGTTCGTCGCGCCACCCTCCGCTGCTGGCGGCTTCCTGCTGGTAGGTCTCCATGCAGCCCTCCGAACAGAACTTCAGCGTCTCGCCACCGTCGGTCGTCAGCGAATACTCGTCTTTGCCTTCCATCCCGCAGGTCGGGTCTTCGGTGATACCGTGGTTGTGGTCGCGCTGATTCAGTTCCTGTCGAACTTCGTCGAAGAGGTTCTCGGGGAGCGTGAAGTGGACGAGCAGCGCCATCACGGCGATGAGGATGACACCACCGAGGAGTTCTGCGACGAGGAACTCCCAGCCGAGAAGGATGAGAATCATCAGGCCGAGTTCGACGATGAGATTCGTCGAGGCGAACATGAACGCGAGGACGTTCACCGCGTGCGCACCCTTCTTGAACAGCCCTTTCCCGATAGCGACCGCACCGAAGCTACACCCGCTACTTGCGGCACCGAACACTGTGGCTTTCGTGAGGCCACTCAGGTTCTCGTCTCCGAGGACGTTTGCCATCCGCTCCTTCGAGACGTAGACTTGGACGAGGCTCGTAATCGTCAGTCCCATGATGATGGCCCACGCGGCAGTCCAGAGGAAACCGACACCGATGCGTAGCGACTCGAGGACTCCTTCGACGAGCGTAGCTTGCATATCTAGACTATCACAGCCATCCGCTTTGTCGATTGTTCTTACGATGGTGAGGAAATTCCTACTCGAAATTTCGCTTTCAAAAGTCCATTCCGCGGTCGACAACTGGGTCCCGTTCGAGACTGGCGCTTTCGTGCATGCTTCTCCACGAACTCTCGATTCTGTCCGTGACTTTCTGTGTTCACACTCCTTGGCCTTCGAATCTAACCAGATACCGTGAAAGAACAGTGGACCGTATTTCTAGTCAGGTGGAATACCCAATGACTGAACTCACCAACACGGAGCACTCTAGTAGCTCGATACGCTCCTACGTCGACCGAAACAAGATTCTACTCGCCGGACTCCTCGGTGTCGTCGGAAACGCACTCGGCGTCGTTGCCGACCTCGCCTCCGGGTATTCACTGGAGGGAGCCGCAAACGTCACGACCGCGTTCTCGGTGTTATCGCTGCAAAATCTCTCACTGTTTCTGGCGTCGAAACCGCCCTCTCAAGTCGTCTTCGGACACTATCTGGCAATTCTCGGTATTCCACTCGGGCTCTTCGGACTCTGGCAGGTGTACCAGGCGATTCGACCTGCGGGCTGGCTCCTCTCGCGAACGGCGTGGTTCGTCGGTGTTTTTACGTACATCATCGGGACGGTTTTCCACAGCACGTTCGCGTTCATCACGTTCGGGATACAGGCAGCCGATACTGTTCCACCCGCGGGGGAACAGACGATGCGGACGATGCTCGACCGGTTTGCGCTCGTTTTCGAACTGCTGGCAGTACTCATGGTGGCCGGGTTGGTCGTTGCACTCGGCCTTATCTTCGTTGCGATAGCATTCAGGGAGACACACTACCCTCGCTGGTTCGCACTGGCGAACCCGCTTTTCATCCAAGGAGTGACCGGTGCAGTGGCCTACATCGCCCCGCTCGAGGCTCGCATCTTCCTCATCGTCACCGCATACAACCTCTCGTTAGTCGTGTTCTTCGCACTCTCGACCGTACTTCTCCGCAACAGCCGACTTCACACTCGTACGACACCTAGAATTGAAACAGTGTGATGAAACAGCACTCTGTTTCTCGTTATGAATTAAATACGGGACACGTCGAAGCGTATTGAGACAGTCCAATCGAAGAAATACGGAGTCAAATTCTTTCGATTCGAGCCAGAAAGTGCCAAAATTCCATAGGGCGTATTTTACGGTAGGTGGACCCCATGTACGTCACCGACAGCGCGGAAATCGCTATCGAAGCATCGCCTGAAGATATCTGGGAGTACGTAACCGACCCCGTCCACTGGACGGCGTCGAACCCCGAGGAACACTACGGACTCGAATACGACACGCCCGACAATCGTCCGCAGGAGGGCGCGACGTTCCACCAGGCCGAAGAGGTTGCGGGAATGTTCGCCGACCTACACGGTCGCTTCGCCTACATCGACCACCCGGACGTGGCCGTCTGGACGGGCACGGCGTACTACCCGTTCCTTCGGGGACTCGTCACCGTTCGAATCCCAGAGGGTGGCACCATCCGACTCGAAGAAACAGACGGCGGAACTCGGATGTCACACGCCGTCTGGATGGACTTCCCTAACAATCGTCGTGGACGCGCCTTGAAGTGGCTGTTCACGACTGCCCTCGACGGAAAGGCCAAACTCTACGACCATACGAACAAGGAGCTCCTGTTCTTCAAGAAGCGTCTCGAATCTCCCCGATGGGAAGCGTCCAGACCGACGGAGTAGCTCCCACTCAAAACGAAGCCGAGAACGCCGGGTGACGTGGCGGGGGACAGCCCCACGAAAAATTGTCGAGGGTTGACGTGTGGACGAGTCGTACAACCCACGAACAAGCGCCTCGGCGATGGACGTCACGTGTTCAAATATGTGAAACCAATTAGCCGATTCTAATTTCGATTCAAAGAAATCATGATGCCGGATGGTTCGAATCGAAGGGGAAATTTGCATAAGAGTTGCGAACAAATGTACTACTACATGTCGACAACCATCACCGTCGAAGGAATGAGCTGCGGACACTGCGAACAGACCGTCGAAGAAGCGCTCACTGGCGTGGCCGGCGTGACCGGTGCGACTGCTGACCGCGACGCTAACGAAGCGAGTGTCGATGGTGACGCCGACGTCGACACTCTCGTTCAGGCAGTCAAAGACGCAGGGTACACCGCTCACGCCTGAATCAAGCGGTAGTTGCATCGAACGAACAGACGACTCGTCCACACTCTCACGAGTTCCTCCTCCCGAGTTTCTCGCGTCGAATATCAGGCTGGCTGGATTCATGTGAGCGCGTGACAAATAGTAACACAATCAATGAACGATCATCCAAACCACGACGACTCACCGGACCACGAAGACCACAGTCCGGACCACCCCACAGCGGGCGAGGGGCAAACCGAGGCCAACTCGCACCACGACCACGGTGCAGCGAACTCTCACGACCCCCCCACGGGTGAACACGCTCACCGGCCGCCTGACGAACCGAACCACGAGACACACGCCCACGAAGGTGGGCACGAAGAACATGCTCACGGAGGCGGCCACGAGGACCACACGGCACACACAGACCATACGGGACACGAACAGATGTTCCGCCGCCGGTTCTGGGTGTCGCTCGTTCTCTCGATTCCAGTTATCTTCTTCAGTGAGTTCATCCAGGGCGTCTTCGGCTATACGGCACCGACCTTCCCCGGGAGCGTCTGGATTACACCCGTCCTCTCGGTCGTGATCTTCGCGTACGGTGGGCTTCCCTTCCTCTCGATGGCTCGCACAGAACTGGAAAACCGCGAACCGGGGATGATGATGCTCATCTCGCTGGCGATCACCGTCGCCTTCGTCTATTCCATCGCCAGCCTGTTCCTCGAAGGGACGACGCCCTTCTTCTGGGAACTCGTCACGCTTATCGACATCATGCTCTTGGGCCACTGGATGGAGATGCGTTCGGTCAGGCAGGCCTCCGGAGCCCTCGACGAGCTAGCGAAACTGATGCCCGACACCGCCGAGCGCGTCACCGACAGTGGGGATACCGAAGAAGTTCCCGTCTCCGAACTCTCCGAAGGTGACGTCGTGCTCGTTCGTCCCGGTGCCTCGGTTCCCGCCGACGGCGAGGTCGCCGAGGGTGAGTCGTCGGTCGACGAGTCGATGATTACGGGCGAGTCCCGGCCCGTCGACAAGGACCCCGGGTCGGAGGTCGTCGCGGGGACGGTTAACCAGGACGCAGTCTCCGCGTCCGGGTGACGAAGACCGGCGACGAGACGACCCTCGCGGGAATCATGCGCCTGGTCGACGAGGCCCAGAAGTCGAAGTCCCGCACGCAATTGCTCGCCGACCGTGCGGCGGGATGGCTGTTCTACATCGCTCTCGGCGTCGCAGCGATTACGGCCATCGCGTGGGTCGTCGCGATCGGATTCAACATCGGCGTCCTCGAACGCGTCGTCACGGTCCTCGTCATCGCCTGCCCGCACGCGCTTGGCCTTGCAGTCCCGCTCGTCGTCGCTATCAACACCTCCACCGCTGCTCAGAACGGGATGCTCATCCGCGACCGTATCGCGATGGAGGAGGCTCGAAACCTCGATACGGTGATGTTCGACAAGACCGGGACGCTCACGAAGGGCGAACAGGGCGTCGTGGGTATCGAGACGGCAGCCGACTGGGACGAAGAGCGAGCGCTCGAAATTGCCGCCGGTGTCGAAGCCGACTCAGAACACATGATTGCACGGGCGATTCGGACTGCCGCCGAGGAACACGATGTCCAGCGTACGAGTGTCTCGAACTTCGAGAACCTGCGTGGCCTCGGTGTCCGGGCCATCGTCGACGGCGACACGGTCCACCTCGGTGGGCCAAACCTGATCGAAAAACTCGGAATCGACCGGTCCAACGAGATCATCTCCTTCGCCGACGAGGCGGGGTCGAACGCTCAAACAGTCATCTACCTCATCCGAGACGAGTCCGAAATCGTCGCTGCGTTCGCGCTCGCAGACGTCATCCGCGAGGAGAGTCGCCAAGCCATCGATGCGTTGCACGAGATGGGTATCGAGGTGGCGATGCTCACTGGCGACTCTGAAGACGTCGCGAAGGCTGTCGCCGACGAACTCGGTATCGACCAGTACTTCGCCGAAGTCCTCCCCGAGGAGAAAGATACGAAAGTCGAACAGCTCCAGTCCGAGGGTAAGCTGGTCGCAATGGTCGGAGACGGTGTCAACGACGCCCCGGCACTGACTCGGGCCGACGTCGGCATCGCGATTGGGTCGGGAACTGACGTCGCCATCGAGTCGGGAGACATCATCTTGGTCGACAACAACCCACTCGACGTGGTCCGACTCATCCGCCTCTCGAAGGCGAGTTACCGAAAGATGCAGGAAAATCTCGTCTGGGCAACGGGGTACAACGTTTTCGCCCTCCCACTCGCCGCCGGCGTGTTGGCACCCATCGGTATCCTCCTCTCACCGGCAGTTGGGGCCGTGTTCATGTCCCTGTCGACCATCATCGTCGCGATAAACGCACGACGACTACGGGGGGTCGACCTCTCGGTATGAACGCCCTGATAGTTGGGGGATACGGGTCGACCTGCCGGACGACCACGGAACGTGGGGAGGGACACGAGCCGAAACGAATCGGCCTCTCGCACACTATGACGAGGTCACGATGACCACAGATGCAATTACCATCGGTGGACGAACCATCGAGGCCGGAGAGAAACGGACCTTTCGATTCGCGTGCAGTGAGACCTATCACGGTGACTCCCTCGAGATTCCAGTCACCATCATTAACGGTGAATCGACTGGCCCGCGAGTCTTTCTCACTGCCGCTGTTCACGGCGACGAACTCAACGGCGTCAAAATTGTCCAAGAAGTGGCGAATCAGTACACCCCCGACGAGATTCACGGGGCGCTCGTCTGTCTACACGTATTGAACGTCCCGGGCTTTCTCGCCCAGCAACGATACGTACCTATCTACGACGAGGACCTCAATCGGTCGTTTCCCGGGGATTCGCGTAGTACGATGGCCAAACGACTCGCGAACACGATTTACGAGGAGTTCATCAGGAAGTGTGACCTCGGCCTCGACTTCCACACGTCGACGCGGAATCGGGCCACGATGTACCACGTCCGCGCCGATATGCGCGACCCGTCCGTCGAGCGGGTCGCCCGAGCGTTCGGGACGAGCGTCATCCTCGACGGAGAAGGGTCGATTGGAACACTCAGGCGGACCGCGTGCAGGGCCGGTATCCCGACCGTCACGGTAGAGATGGGACGAGCACATCGATTCCAGACGGCACACCTCGACCGAGCACTCCACTGTGTCGCGAGCATCCTCGCCGAACACGGGGTTCTCCCCGACCGGCCTGTCTCGTGGCCCGGGTGGACGCGTGTGGTCGCCCGTGATGGAGAGAAAAGTTGGCTCCGCGCCGATACTGCTGGACTGGTCGAGATGGAGTGGGGTCCGCACCCACTCGTCGAGGAGGGAGACCCGCTGTTCACCATCTCTGACCACTTCAAAGACGACGTCGAAGTGGTTCGTGCGCCGTCGACTGGTCTCGTCGTCGGCGTCCTCGAAAATGCGGTTGCGTACCCGGGGCACCCACTCTGCCACTTCGTGAGTCTCGACGAGTCGACGGCGGAGATAATTCGAGACGACATCGAACGCAACGTGTTCGACGTCTACCGTGAGGGTGGGTTCCAGTGGCCTGAGCCTAGATGGTACACGGAACACGGACTCGATACAACGAAGGGGTGAGTTATCGACTGAACCGTGAAGTCAACCGAGGCTACCGGCGAAGGGAGATGAGAAGAACCAGGAATCCGAGACCGATGCCTATCGATTCGATGAGGTGAACGACGACGATATCGAACCCACCGAATTCGAAGAGCACGCCTTCGATAAACACGCCGACAGTGATGATACCGAATCCGATTGTAGAGTTTCGGAGATAGTACGTACGGGTGTTTTTGTACGCTTGGTAGCTGTAGAACGTTATCAAGACGCCCAGTGAGAGTACAATCAACCGGACACCAACCAGCACTGCGGTAATCGTATCGACCATCGGGCTACCCTCGTGTCTCCCTGTGATTACCGCCATATAGCGCGTAGAGTACACTCAACATTCCGATTGCGACGATTATCGTCGCCACAGTCCCCGCATCGAAGAGCGAGAGGCCGAGTACGTCGAAGAGAATGCCCTCGATGACGGCACCGAAACTGATGAAGACGAAGCCAACTGCGACGTAGAACATCGGTTGACTGTCATTCCGGCGGTAGCCCCGGTAGGCCTGATAGGCGATCGAGAATCCGAGGAGCATCGTGATGAGCTTCGCAATGACGAGTTCGATGTGCATTATTATCTTTTCCTCATTTCGTCCCAGATACGGGTAAAGCGGTCGGCGGCGTCTTCACGAAGGTTGATTTTAACGTCGAATCCGGTTTCGAGGAGCCTGACGTCGACTCCTTCGAGTTGTGCTTCGTACTCACTGTAGTGGTGTCCATCCGGGTCGATGTGTGTTCGTTCGACGAGCAAGTCGTGCTCCAGTAGCGTGTTGACTCGTCTGGAGACCGTCGAGACGGACATCCCACACTCTTCACTGAGTGCTTTTGCAGATAGTTGTTTGCGGCGTGTCGCTTCGAGAATTGCGCGTGCATAATCATCATCGAGGATGGCGAAGATCTCTTGACTGTCTCGCTCCTCGTTCACAACCCATCTTTCGAGTGAGGGGTATAAAAAAGAACGCCGGTTTGCTGACCCAGCAAATCTCCTTTCCGTACTATACTCTTCGGCGTCAAATTCTCATCTGTAAGGAGACCAAGACCATGTCCGAAGACAATCTCACCCGCCGACGGATGCTTCAGTTGACTGGTAGTGCGGCAGCCATCGGACTTGCTGGCTGTGCGGGAGCACCAGCGAGCGACGGACAGAACCAGGCGCAAGCAGCCGATGAACCGCAGACTGAGACCGAAGCAGCAGAGGAGAGCCACGACGATAGCGAGAGCGGACACGGTGACGAAGAAGAAGGTCACAGCGACCAAGAGGATGGCCACGGCGATGAAGGGCACGGACACGACGAATCGGTCGGTGCGCCGACTGACACGGCCGAGGTGAAGATGGTAACCACCGACAACGGGTATCACTTCGAGCCCCACGTTGTGCGCGTGAACGTCGGTGGGACGGTCACGTTCCACAACGAGAGTGGAACGCACTCGACGACGGCGTACCACCCAGACAACGACCAGCCACAACTCGTCCCCGACGGAGCGGCATCGTGGGATAGCGGTATCCTGTCGGAGGAAGGTGCAACCTTCGAACACACCTTCGAAACGGAGGGCGTCTACCACTACTACTGCACTCCCCACGAAGCACTCGGTATGATTGCAACGGTAATCGTCGGCGAACCGGAGGCACACGGTCAACCCGCGTTAGAGAACATGCCGTCGGACAAGCCCGAGGAGGTCCAGAACAAGCTCAAGGAACTGAACGAGATGGCCAACAAAGCGCTCGGCCACGAGCACTGATCACCTCCTGAATCCCAGAGGGCTCTGACACCCGAACCCAAAGACCAGAACGTGTTGATACGTGGGTTAGTGGTGAGGGAGAATTGTCTGGTACCACCTCCCGGATTTCGGGGCGGCTTTTTGATAATTTTG
Source organism: Haloferax sp. ATB1 (assembly GCF_000730175.1). Taxonomy (NCBI): domain Archaea; kingdom Methanobacteriati; phylum Methanobacteriota; class Halobacteria; order Halobacteriales; family Haloferacaceae; genus Haloferax; species Haloferax sp. ATB1. The sequence goes on from NZ_JPES01000105.1 coordinate 19,456, forward strand.
TATAGCGTTATGCAATATACGCACGATAGTTAGAAAACGGCACCACATTACTAACTGGCGTTGTGTATGACCCACTCCTGCACAAGCCAAAGTATTAACTAAATGGGAGAAAGTCAGTGAGTAATGAAAATCTCACATTCAGAATCACCCCAACACGAAGTGAGAGGGTTACTCCCCGGTGAGCAGGCATGAATCAGCAGTCCGACTCCCAGGGTTTAGACGCTGAAGAGACGGCTTCAGAGAACGAGACGAGAAAGCGTCGCTACAACTGGTCGCGTATGGACCTCGACGAACTCGTCGACATCTACTGGCAAGACATCGCACCGAAGCGATATCGCGATGGGTTCGACGAAGACCGAGACGTCCCGACCTACAACTGGCTCACCGAACACGGATACAGTGGTATCGCGTACGCGCTGCGCAAGCATCACGACCTGACGCCCAAGCAGTTCTTCGTCGACGTCGTCGGCCTCGAAGACGAGGAATCTGTGGAGTGGGAGTGGAACGTCGATGACGAAGATACTGTCAACGCTCTAGAAGTGTATCTCAACTCGATACAAACCCGTGGTGGACGGGCAGAGAGTACCGTCGAGACCCACCGGACGCGACTGGCGAAGTGGGTTCGGACGTATCGCGAGTTGCACGGGACTGATGCGTTGCTCGAACCGCTGTCCGAGTTGGACCAGCAACCACGAGAGATAGAACGCTGTCTCGCCGTCCTCGACGTGTTCGACGAGGAGCTATCGACTGACCGGTCGAAGCTCGAGTACCTGCACGTCGCTAGGGCATGGTATGCGTTCGTGAAACGCCGAAAGTACGCGAAGTACAACCCACTCGCCGAGGCTGGCGAAGAGTTCGGGTGGGAAGCCAGTGAACCGGACCCACAGGCATTGTCGGCATCGCAGGTGCGTCGAATCTATTGCGAAGTGGATTCACCCGAAGCAGAGTTGCTCGTCGTTGCGCTTGCTGGGTGGGGGTTACGCCCCTCGGAGGTTGCCGCGTTACACGTCGACCAGGTGGTTTTGGATGCAGAGGACCCGCATCTGTCGTTCGGTGACGGAGAGCGGAAGAACGGTCCTGGAGAGGTGACGCTGTTGTATGGCGTCGACGTCGTCGCTGAACGGATTGATGCGCTATCTGACCGTGAGACGTGGAACGGGTATCTGTTCCCGTCTCGGTCGTCATCGACGGGCCACGTGTCAGTTAGTACGATACGTCGTCGGTTCAAACAGCTTGCTGATACTTCTGATGTCGTTGTCGATGGGGATACGCCAACTCCGAAGATGGGGCGACGATTCTGGTACTCGGCATATCAGGAGGCTGTTGGTGAAGTTCTTGAGGGACTGGAGGGGGTTGCTGAAGACCAGGGGAGTTCGTCGACGGAGGTTGTGCTTCGGAATTATCTGTCGAGGGAGCAAGAGAGGCAAGCTCGGAGAAGACGGATGTACGAGAAGTTGGAAGCAGCATTTGTTCGATAGAACAATGACGCTGTGAAGCAATTTGGTTAACCGAGGGTCATTGGTGTGTCTATGGAGTCACACACCAAGATTACTGGAGTCTTCGTTGCCTCAGACTTAAGATGAAACGGAGGTTACCGCGCCTATTCGGCGCGGCTTGCCCGGGTGAAAAAATTTCGACGTCGCTTCGTTCCTACTGGTCCTGCTACGGCCTCTTCAGTCGGTCGAGTGACCTCTCGATTTCTTGTAGTCGCCTTTCCAACCCTCTGCTGCCAGATACTGTTTGTTCCAATTCGCCAAGGCGGTTCTCTATGGAACCATGTCCACCCCTTGGTTGCACGATTCGTTCCAGTTTATCTAGCCGGTTTTCGATTTTGCTTAGTCGTTTCTCCAAGTCATCGGACATACACCAATTCTATCGGCGCGTTTACATAAATCAGAGGAT